>PHBS01000180.1 GCA_002841995.1 Chloroflexi bacterium HGW-Chloroflexi-8 | reverse complement strand
TTCGCCAGAAAAAGTTCCCTTTTCTGAGAGTCTACACCTAACCCCCAGAAACCGTGAACTCAATAGGTGTGCTTAGTGTACAATTTCACGGCTAAAAATTCAAGTATTATGCGTATAGGATTTGTATACAGTTTTTTTCCGATCATTTGGTTAGCCTTAGCTCTACTTTAGTAGGGTTTCGGATCGAAACATAGCCATTATTCTTGAAAATATCAATCTAGGAGAATATTCAATGAAATCTGTCTCACAACCTTCAGTTCTAAATCCTGCTGTATTTGCCCTCTTATTCTTGTTTGCTGCCGTTATGGCTGTTGCGATGAGTGGAAAACGGATACCTTTGCTTTCCAATCTTAAAGTTGATATTATCCTGCTGGTGGTGATCGGTATGGCGATATGCATGTCCGGAATTGGGCGGGTGGCAGCCATGAACCAGTGGACGCATCCCCTGGCCATACTTGGAAGTCTATTAGGAGTTTTAATCCTGGTGGTAGCAGCTGCAGCTTTGTTCGGCTGGAAGCTCCCACTTATTCAGAATGATACCCAATCCATGATTGCCATTACTTTGCTATTGGTCTTGAAAATCGCAAATACTTTTATCCATAGTTTGTTGCCGTGATAAGAGATCTTCTTCATTTATAAAACACCCCGATTTTGAAATAAATCGGGGCGTTTTTGTGTGGGTAAGAATTTAAAGAATGGTTTGTCATTTTAAGAGATCATTAATCATTGCGCTTGCGCAAAGAAGAAAAATTTGTCAGACTATACTATAAAGTGAATCTAAATAGGAGAAGAATCAGAATGACTAAATCTGTGCTTAAAGTATTATTTATTCTAACAATTGGTATTCTATTTGTTGCCTGTGCACCCAAAGCATCTGTGGTTGAACCCACTGTAATCGTGCCAACTCAACAAGTGGTTGAGAATCACACCGAAGGAGAAGATGCCGACCCTGTAGCCGCAATGCAAAAAGCTGGCTGCGCAGCATGCCATGTAATCCCTGGTGTTCCTGGGGCAACTGGTACCGTTGGTCCGGATCTTTCCGCAATTGGTGAATTGGCTAAAGCGCGTCTGGATAGTGGGGACTATATCGGCAAGGCGACTTCCGTTAAAGACTATATCCGCGAAGCTCTAAATCTCCCGGATGCTTACCTTTCACCGGATTGTGGTGGTACGGTCTGCCCGGCAGGCTTAATGTCTCCAACCTTGATTGATGCCCTTTCGAATGGTGAGGTGGAAGCAATCATCGAATACCTGGAGCATTTGCCCAACAGTGAACTTGCGGTGGTTGAAACTCCTGCGGAAGTGGATCTTAGCAAAGCGCCTCCTTTGACTGATGAAGAATGGGCCGAGGCGACCGAAATCTTCTTCGACCGTTGTGCCGGCTGCCATGGTGTTCTTCGTAAAGGCGCCACCGGTCCAGCATTAACACCAGATGTAACCTTGCCAAAAGGAACGGCAGGATTAGCTTCCATAATCTTCAATGGAACCCCCCGTGGTATGCCCGATTGGGGAAAGCAAGGAGTGTTGACGGAAGCACAAGCCCAAATGATGGCCAAATTCATTCAAAACGAACCTCCCACACCACCGGAGATGTCTCTCGAGAAGATGATGGAGACCTGGAAAGTGATCGTCCCGGTAGAAGATCGACCAACAGAACCCCAACACGATCGTGATTGGCAGGATTTCTTCGCTGTCACATTGCGGGATGCCGGTCAGGTAGCATTGATCGATGGAGATACCTTTGAGGTGGTTAATAAGATCAACACAGGATATGCAGTTCACATTTCACGCATGTCTGCAACCGGTCGATATATTTACACTATTGGTCGAGATGGCAAACTTGCGTTGATTGATACCTGGATGAAAGTGCCTGACAAGATCGCCGAGGTACAGGTTTGTTATGATGCTCGCTCGGTTGAGACCAGCAAGTATGTGGGTCCGGAAGGGGATTTCACCGATAAATATGCGATTGTGGGTTGTTATTGGCCACCACATTTTGTCATAATGGACGGTTTGACACTGGAACCATTCAAGGTAGTTAGTACCCGCAGTTATACTTACGACACCGAGGAGTACCATCCTGAACCTCGTGTGGCTGCTGTTGTTGCTTCCCATTTCAAACCGGAGTGGATTGTCAACATTAAGGAAACTGGCCAGGTATGGATGGTTAGTTATTTGGACCCGATCAACCCGACGATAAAGATGATCGAGGCTGAACGATTCCTGCATGATGGTGGTTGGGATTCAACTCAACGATATTTCCTGGTTGCAGCTAATAATTCCAACAAAATCGCAGTCATCGATGCCCTGGACGAGGAACTGGAAGCGCTGGTGGATACACCTGCCATTCCGCATCCCGGACGTGGGGCCAACTGGATCGACCCGGAATTTGGACCAGTCTGGTCGACCTCTCATCTTGGTGAAGGTGCTTTGATCGCAATTGGTACTGATCCGGAGAATCATCCCGAAAGTGCCTGGAAAGTTGTGCGGAATATTCAATTACCAGGAGCCGGCAGTCTTTTTGTCAAAACACATCCAAATAGCAAATGGATCTGGGTAGACTTTGGTTTAAATTCGGATGAAAAGATCCAGCGCAGTGTGTGTGTGATCGCCAAAGCAAATCCGACAGAAACCTATAAATGCTGGGAGGTGGCGGATTACGGCCGGGCTGTCCATTTTGAATACAATAAGGAAGGTACACAAGTATGGGTCAGTGTTTGGGGTACAGCAGACCAACCGGGCAAAGTTGGCGAGATTGTCGTTTATGATGACGCTACTCTGGAGGAAGTCACCCGTATACCAGATCTGGTCACGCCGACTGGAAAGTTCAATGTCTACAACACTGTGGAGGATATCTACTAAACTGCAAGCAACTTAAAACCATGAAACCTGGTTCTTTTTTGCCTGAGAATGGGGAGGAAAAGAACCAGGTTTTTGTTTGTGTAAATTGGTTCAGGATTATCCTTCAAATGTAGTACATCACAATCCGACTTGTTCGTTTTTCGCTAATCGTTCAGCACTTTCCAAATCCTCAGGTGTATTGATATTCAAGAACATACGCAGTTGTGGGTCAATCTTGCGGAGGACAGCGGTTGATATCGTTTCGATCTTCATTCCAGGGAACCAGGAGATCAACCGTCTTTCGTTGTTTGCGATGGCAGCTTCAATGTTTGGAAGACAGGTTTCGCGACGATAGAGGGCGTGCATTGGTTCAAGTCCATTTTCTGTTTCCGGGATGACAACATCACAATCAAGCGTTTTTATGACTTCCAGTTCATATTGAATGAGCTGCGTACTCGCAAAAGGCATATCACAAGCGACCAGAGCAACGTACGGTGTCCTGGCAAGCTTGAGAGAGGTATACAACCCTGCAAGAGGGCCAATCCCACTCATCAGGTCTGCATGGATTGGAATACCGGCCAGAACATCGTATTCCAGATCGTTATTGTTTGAAAGGATCATCACTTGTCCTGCAAGATGTTGGACTCGTTCCAAGATCCGCAAAATCAAAGGTTGACCTAAAAAAGTCACTTTGGCTTTGTTGCTACCCATCCTTGTGGATTTACCACCGGCTTGGATCGCAATCGTCAGGTCGGATTGGAACAGGTTTTGGTTGTTTAAGGAAGGAGGTTTACTATTATCCATAATTCCTGATTGATGTTTGTGAAGATCGATTAGTGATTTTTTGTATTATACAAAAACAATTCCCTTTGTGATTTGCAAAGCATGTACATGAAATGATCTTTGAACAAGCTTTCCTGTAAATTCATGGATGAATCACTGGTATATTTACTGCTGTAGCACATTTTACGAATATTAATTAAAATCCTTTGTAACAATTCTGTGAATATTTATACCATTTTCATGTCGAACAATCTCACACATTAGCTATAATGATATGGGTATTTCCCTTTCTAAACTCAGATTATGCGGAGAAACATCAGAATGAGTCTGACCTCAAAGCCTGGAATTGACATTAACTTAGCCGGCGAAAACGAACTGGTAAAAGTTTTAAAAATTTCTCCACGCCTGGCTCGTAGAATAATTTCATTTCGCCCATTTACTTCCTTTGACCAGATTGATCAAATCTGGGGGATTGATCCTCAGACTTTACAGTTTATCCACGAGAATTGCACATTTGGTCTGTCTGAAATACAGGCTGAACCTAAATCTGATGAGGAATACATAGAGAATAAACCTCTATCAGGTCAAATAGCACCGGGAAAATTGGTTGAAGATCCTGGTGCTGTGCTTCCAGAATCCTTTATGGAAAAATCGGAAAGCGAACCTGCATTTCAACCACTTGCAGAACCGACTGGAAATGAGCCCAAGGTTATAACCAGGTCTTCCTGGAAGACTCAGACAATCCTGATTTTGATTTTATTTATGGGAGCAATTTTCCGTTTCTCTGGCTTGAATTGGGATGACAACATGCACCAACACCCAGATGAACGATTTCTTACAATGGTTGCGGAATCGATTCGGGGAGTGGATGGTATCAATGCTTATTTTGACACTTCCACCAGTACACTCAACCCATTAAATCATGGGTCATACACTTATGGAATGCTTCCTTTATTTATCACCCGTTTGGTAGCAGAATGGGTAAACATGACCAGTTACGACTCCATTCCATTAGTTGGACGTTTTCTCTCTGGTCTTTTTGACCTGGCTGCCATTTGGGTTCTCTTTTTACTGGCAAAAAGATTGTATAACGTCAAAGTTGGTTTGATAGCTGCCGCACTCGCTGCAATGGCTGTATTACCTATACAACTTTCTCACTTCTTTGCAGTTGATTCTTTTTCAACAGTCTTTGTGGTTGCAAGTTTCTATTTTTTGCTTTTGGCGATCCCGTTGGATCAAAAAAATACGCAGGTCAATAGTGTCAATTTAAAGTATTTCGTATATTTTGGATTATCGGTCGGGTTGGCTGGAGCTTGCAAAATCAACACATTACCGGTTTTGGGCATGATTTTCCTGGCTGGCGTTATTTACTTATTTCAGGTTTGGAAAAAACCTGGTTTTCGAAATTCCCTCGGGACTGTTCTTTTGGGTTTGTTTTTTTCTTTCTTATTCGCTTTCATCGCTTTTCGTATTTTTCAACCGTATGCATTCGCAGGACCTTCTTTTTCAGACTTAGCGATTAATAAAAGATGGCTTGAAGTCATCAAAGAAGTGACAAATCAGGTCGCGGGAAATTCGGAATGGCCGCCCAACCATCACTGGACGAATCGACCCATTCAATATGCCTGGGTGAATATGGTTTTATGGGGTATGGGCATTCTGCTTGGTTTATCCGCCTGGATTGGATGGGGCTGGGCAGGTATTCGAATCTGGAAAGGTGATTGGCATAAACATTTATTCCCGTTTGTGTGGGTGCTAGGATACTTTGTCTGGCAGAATATTCAATTTTGGCGCTATATGCGTTACTTCATCCCAATTTACCCGTTTCTGATTCTTTTTGCTGCCTGGGCAATTGTAGAGTTTTCGTCAAGATACCAGGAGAGTTGGACTCGAATAAAAGAAATTGGGAAAAATATTTCTCTCCAACGAGCAGAAATAAAGAACAATTGGAAGGGGTTTGCAGGAGTTTTGCTTCTGGCTGTCGTATTACTTGGAACGTTCAGTTATGCTTATGCGTTCACAAGGATCTATACACGACCGCATACCCGTGTCCAGGCATCCTATTGGATGTTAGAAAACATTGAAGGTCCTCTAAATGTTAAGGTTGAGACCAGTGCTGGGACTAAATCGTATCCAATCCCGGTTTACAATAATCACGTTGTCGAGTCTGAAAAAGCTGAAATGGTGGATTTTAAGGTCAGCGAAAACGGCTCGGCAGTCAGCGTAAGTGCACCCAAAATTAAGCGACTCGGTGGGACCCTTTATTTCAAGATTACCCGGGATGAAGCGGGCGAGGACAGGGTTACGGATGGCAGGATGACGCTTTCTGATGATGCTTCCGATAATACCTATATGGTCAATTTTGGGAATGTGACCCTGGATGCTGGCCAGACATATTACCTCAGGTATCGTCTTAACAATAGCAATCGTGTTTCATTCTCAGACATTAAGCTAAAAAATGAAAATCCGGAGGACTGGAACCAGGTGCTTGACCTGGCGTTTAAAAATCAAGAGCCCGGAGTTGCGGAAGGAATGCTTCAGTTCATACCTGAACAATCCATCCTCATCAATCGATTGGAGATCAATAATTTTCATCAGGAATTCCTGCCTTCGTTTTCTGTTTTAAAGGTAAGTCTGCTTAAAGACAGAGATGAACAAAATCCTCTGGCGGTATATGAAAAGAAGATTGAATTTCAGGAACCTGGCGGTTCAGAGAGACTTGCTTTTTCATTTCCCTCGGTCGACTTAAATGATGGTGCTTCTTATCAGATCAAGTATGAAGTGACCGAAGGAGGTGTGATTCAAGTTTTGGCAGAGGATTACGCACTCGAGACCTCCTGGGATGATGCGCTTCCGCTTAGTGTTGACCATATTGATGCTTTGGGTGGCATTTATTCACCCATGAATTTGGAATTATACGAGGGTGATACGCCAGAAAAACGCGAGAGAATGATCAGGATTCTTGAAGAAACTGAATATCTGGTGATTCCTTCCAATCGGGGTTATGACGCCATGCCACGTTTGGAGTTGCGTTACCCGCTAACGCTCCGCTATTACCAGCTGCTCTTCGGTTGTGATTGTAGTAGTGATGAGATGGAGAAACGGGCTTATGACCTGGAAGTGCCTTTCAAGAGTCCGCTTGGGTTTGATCTTGTCGCAACATTTACTAGCAATCCGAACCTGGGATCAATTCAGATAAATGATCAGAATGCGGATGAATCGTTTACAGTCTACGATCACCCAAAAGTATTTGTGTTCAAGAAATCAGCTGACTTTTCTATCGAAAGTGTAAAAAAGGAACTGAACCAGGTAGATCTCGATGCCGTAATATTCCAGGTGCCAATCGATTACACAAAAGCGCCGACTGCGATGGAGCTACCTGCTGATCGGTTGGAAGCTCAACTCAATGGTGGAACCTGGTCAGGTATGTTTAATCGATTAAGTTTACTGAATCAAAACCAGATTCTTGGCACAATATTCTGGTATCTATTATTGTTATTAATTGGGTGGATCGTTTTTCCGCTTGTTTTCAAAGTGTTTTCAGGGTTGCCAGACCGTGGTTATGCCCTGACGCGTATGGCTGGTTTGTTGATACTTACCTGGATACCGTGGATGCTGGGTAGCTTGAAAATATTTTCATTTACCCGCTTCTCAATAATCTTTGCTGTGTTTGTATTGTTGGGGATCAATTTATGGATCTTTTTCAAAAACAGTACTGCTATTCTGAATTACATCAAATCAAATGCCAGATTTCTTATATTGGTCGAAGTCATTTTTGGATTGTTATTTTGTTTTAGCCTTTATGTCAGAATTGGGAACCCAGACCTCTGGCACCCATGGCTGGGTGGTGAAAAACCAATGGATTTTGCATTTTTTAATGCAGTCCTGAAGTCGGTCTACTTCCCGCCAGAAAACCCCTGGTTTTCCGGGCATTATATTAATTATTATTATTACGGTTATGTTGTAGCCGCGATCCCAACCAAACTTCTGGGAATTATGCCGTCAATTGCATTTAACTTGGTTCTACCAAGCTGGTTTGCCATGACTGGTATTGGTGTATTTGGGATTACCACGAATCTTTATTTTAGTTTCAATAAAAAGAATCCTGCTCTGGAAACTGATCCAGATAAACAAAAGAAGCGATTCGATTTCAACCGGATCCAGAATATCCTGTCTGGCCAGGGGTTGATGGTTATTGCAGGTGTCTTTGCATTGGCAGCCGTCTTGTTCTTTGGGAATTTTTATGAAATCAAAATCCTTTGGAAGAATCTTCCACAGGTATCCAATATTGTTCAGAATAATGGTTCGGAAAATAGCCTGGTG
>PHBS01000179.1 GCA_002841995.1 Chloroflexi bacterium HGW-Chloroflexi-8 | reverse complement strand
GTTGTTTTGGCATGTGCAACCTTCCCGGCTAAAAGTGCCGGTTCACTGCGATATAAAAATACGATGTTCGCTTCGCGTAAATCCTGATGGTAACTTTCGATTAATTCTCTTGCTGTTGACAAGACACTTGAGGAAGCTTCTTCCCAATAAACGGCCATTATTTACTCCTTTCAATTCGGTTTAAGTAATATTCAATCGTTCGAATGGCGTCATCGGAGCCATTGCAGACTGTCGCAAAATAACCTTGCAGGTTTAGAAATGCCAAATACTCTTTTTGGTCATTTGAAGGTTTGTTATCTCCATGCTTCAATTCAATAAAGAGCCCTGCGAAATACTTGTTTTTGGCCGGAAGGATGATATCGACTACGCCGCGGGTCATACCGGCACGTTTCATTTTGGTTGCCAGGCCGATCGATACCCGGACCCCGTTTAGTGTAGAGAACATATATTTGAGCTCCGGGTAAATATTCACTTGGTACTGGCGCCAGCCAAACACGGCTACTTGATCGTCAAATTCCGGTTGAGAATGGTGGGTTCTTTTTTGGGGTGGAATGGTTGTGATCATTTTTCACCTCTTAAATTCCATCCGCCAGCAATTGCGTTTATTTTGGCTACGATATCCATTCGTTTGAATTGCAAATGTAAGCGCTGATTTTTGTGGCACTTGTATTTGAAATAATCGGTTTCCCCTACACCTATCTCACTACTATTGATTGAATCCACCAATGGGGAACGATACCCGGTGGGGATACCGCACCCATCCAATGCAAAGAAGACTCTATCCAGGGCAATCAGATTTTTTTCATGGTAATGATTTACTCTGAACTTCTGCGCACCATAGCCACTTTCGGTTAATCCTGGAAGGATGATCCTTTCTCCAATTTCGAACCTGGCATTTTTTTGATTGGTTTTTAGTCCTGATGTTTCCCATCTATTAGCAGCAGGGCGAAGAAATTCATATGTTTCCATGACTGCTTCCTGTAAAAACTCTTTGGACTGCTCAAACATGGATTGCATGGTATTGAACACATTTTCTGACGTAATCTCCGGCATTTGGTCCCATTTTTCAAGTTTCTTATCCAGTTCATCGACACGTTTGGCAGAGAGGATTTTTTTGATACCAAGCATATCTATAAATACTTTCCAGGCATTACGTTTCATTTTTGAAACAACCTTTTCTGAAGCACTGAGCGGGTTGTCGTATGTATTTTCAAGTACCGAAAAACTGTGATAAACCTCGCGAGAAAATCCAGCATTCAACATCTCCTGAGCTTTATTCAATAGGGCATATCCAGCCTGAATCGTTTTGATTGCTTCTGAGTAAATTTCAACCATTTCAGTGATTGTTTTTGGTTTGATAATTTCTTTATCGAATTGGCTCATTAGAATTCCACCTCTTGATTTAAAAGTTCTTTTTGTTCCTGTGCAGCTGCTATTGCTGCTGCATGCGTAAATTGTTGCGAGGCTTTGTAACCTTCTGCCGGGCGCAAATCCGGACCGGGCACATGCATGACGACACCACCTGAAAACCTTGAGGCTAAATATCCTAATTCGGGTGGATAATTGGCCGGCGAATCATTGGAAGCCAGAACCGTAAGTAGTTTTTCGCGTTCGTTGTAGCGGCTATCCAATAACCTGAAAATTGTTTCATGCGTCCAGGATGTGTAGGAAACTTTGTCAATTTCATCTATACAAAGCACCTGGGCTTTTCTGTAATTCTCGATAACTGCCTGAGCTGATATACCGCCATTATTTCCCGAAAACTTTTCTTTGATTTCATTCAAAAGATCCGGCATGGTGGCATATTTCGACAAGACACCAATTGCTCGAAAACCATTTACAACCGATTTGAGCAGGTGCGATTTGCCTACACCAAAGCCACCATGAAAAAGGACAAAACCGGCGACATCTTTATTTTGAGAAAATAAATTTTCAACAACGTTGCGGGCCGGTTGTTTTTGTGCGTTCAACCCGTAAGTCTTGAAACCGGATAGTGTTACTAAAAGGTCCTGACCTTCCAAACCGCAATTATGAGCCAGATAGGTGTCTAATTGACCATTGCAGCAAACAGGGCAGGGAGAAACTTCTAAGCGGCCGTGAAACCAACCGGACCCTAAATTGAGTAATGATAGATCCATCCACTTATCCCCTTTGCGTGAAGGTGTTTGAAACGGGCCGTTTTCGATCACGAAGACCATCATGACACGATGACCGCCACAGTTCTGGCAGAGAAATTCAAACTCACCGGGTGCCATTGGAATGGCGTTTGCGTTGGCTTGAAAAGTGCGCAGATCTGAGGGCCAGATTCTTGACCAGGTATTGTTCATGGGTCACTCTCCAATGCCAGGGCTGCGACGAGCTGCTCGGGCGTGTATTTAGGTTCGGGTATATTTTCTGGTTTTATTTTTGATTGACCGAACTTTTGATTATGAAAATTTCGAGGATTGCTGATTTTTTCTTTTTTGGGTGGAATTTCCCCGCTGATTGCCCAATCCAGCCAGGATGGATTGAGTTTTGAATAACCCCTGCTTGTCCATTCCTGAAAAACGGAACGCAAATAACTTACCGTTTGATCTCTTTTGTGCGCATGGATTGTGCGCAAAATGCCTATCAAATCGGATTTATCGGATTTTATTGGGAATGCGCTCATGCCTGTGACATTGAACCAAATTGACATTTCACTTGGTTCAGGAAAATTTTCAGGTTCAGGAGCAGGTTGAAGGTTGGCTATTTCTTGAAATTGCGTTTTATCTTCTGAAAAATTTGAGGCGGAGGAGCCTTCTTCTACTTCTGTTTCTGTTTCTGTTTCTGTATTCTGTTTCTGTGTCACAAGTTGTGACTGTGTCGTGACACTGTCATTACCATAATATTGCTTGCGTTGGTCACGTTCTCTTTGATGTCTTTTTCTTTCTGCGTCACTGGTTGAAGCCTGTCGTTTTGAGAAATTAACAACAAACCATCCGGTGGTTGTTTTTTGAATGATGCCAACAGATTCAATTTGCAATAAATCCATTTCCAGATCATCTTCATTCACGCGTAGTAGCCAGGCTAATTGTTTCGTATTTGGCAGGTCACCGGATGTGTGATCCATAAGTTTGCTGGCCAACAAAAACAATTCAATCGTTCTCCGCCAAAGACGATCTGGAAGGCTACCCATCTTTGGATCATCGATTATTTCGTTATAAAGTTTTATCCAATAATCTGCCATTCATTCTCCTCTATTGCCAAAGTGAATTTTGTCTATGGTTTTTTTCTATTTGTGGAATGGACGCCGGAATGACTGCTTTTTGTAAGGATTTAATTCTTTCGCTGGTTGCGTCACGACGGCTTTCCAGATCTGAAATTACGCGGTCGCGTTCCTCTTTGTTTTTGCATAACCAACGACCGGATTTACCAGAATAAGCTCCGATTGGGAATCGGTAATTGGTTACCAAGTCTTCCAAAATGAGCCTTACTTTTCGTTCGGTATTGGTATTGAATTCTCCAAAAACACGGGCAGTCAGATCTTTCAAAGAAATGTGGTGATCTTCGCCAATAAACTCGGTCATGATGGCTGCCACTTTTTTTGTGTCAGCTTCTGTAATTTTTTCAAGGAGTGCTTTATAAAATTCAGATGGATCAAAGTCATACATAGTTGTTCTCCTACGCCCGGACCAGTTACGTTCCGGGCATTCAGGGGGAGGGGCTAATGGCTAAAATAAATGCCGTTCATTCTTTCCCAAAGGGAAATGGTGAGTTTCACGTCTGAAATCTGGTATTTAATGATTTCTTCCAAAGGCAAGGATCCGACTTTGGATCCATCTACTTCCGGGCATTCGATGGGCAGTTGGTAAATTTTGGCAACTTGCTTGAGGGACTTTGCTGGGTTCCAGTTATATAAAATGCCCATCAGGTCAGTAACCGGATCTGTGCGGTATTTGGCAAGAATCGGGAGAATGATAGGTCTCACACCAACGGCCATTGATCGGCGGAGCAGATAAGGCAGGTCAAAACCGAGGATGTTGTAACCGACACAACGGCCGGAACAATCATCAAAAACATTCCAGAATTTCTCAAGCATCAATTTTTCATCACCGTGCAAAACCTGGATTTCTCCTTTCGGTGAAGTGGAAAAGCCAATGGTCACGATTTCGCCATAATCCGGATCCAAAGCGGCTCTATCTATCTGGTCCTGTCTTTTTTCTTCGATGGCTTTGGCAATTTTTTCTGGATCTTTCAAATTTCCGGGGGCTTCCGGTTCCGGGGCATAACGGAGGGTATCCAGGTTGGCGATGGTCTCTATGTCGAATATGAGTCTTTTTTCATGCAATTGCTTTTCAATCATTTTTAGTTCCCTTTCTGAGATGTTTGGAGTGTTTTTTCAATGCTCCAACCCAATCTGTTAATTCTTGCCTGAATAGTTGATGCTCCAATTCCAGTAATTTTTGACCAATCCGAAATGGTTTTTGTTACACCATTCAGAGTAAGATTTGAATTGTGACGATTATTCCTGCTTTGTTGAACCCTTGTTGCCCATCTCAAATTTCCAGGTTCATAATTTCCATCGTTATCTATTCGATCTAATGAATGATCTTCAGATGGCTTATCTCCAAGACTTGCAAAAATATAATCTCTGAAAGCAGAAAAATTTTTTTCCCAGGAAGAATATATTTTTATTCCACGACCTCCATAATCTGAATACCGTTTGTTATTTTTGTTGAGACAGCGCATTTTTATTGCATACCAAACACCATACAATTTGGTATTACTACCACCATGTTTTGTGTTCTTTTCCGAAATAATCATTGATTTTAGGCAGCCGCATGAACGTGTTCCTCCACTTCTAAGGTTTACGCTTAAAACATGGACAGCTTTTCCACAATCACACAAACATTCCCATTTTCCGGGATTATTTATTGAGCCGGGAACAAATAAAATTACTGTGAGCCTGCCGATTTTCTTGCCTGTCAAATCGTGTCGAAGTGTCATTTTTTGAAGCCTTTCTTATTAGACGGGTTCCTGGGTGATTTCTGGAGCTGGTTCTTCACTGGTTTGGTCCGGATCCAGAAGATTTAGTTGACCGTTTCCGGCATCTAAAAAGCTGATGATCGCAAGGGCTTCAACTTCGGCTTTGGCATTGGGTACCCATGCGCCGCCAGAATCTTTTACCGGTTCAAGCCACATATAGAGGGCGATCAGGACGTTATCTTCAATATCACGGATGGAAGATTTATCGGTTAAAAATTTTTGCACCTGGTGGCGTTTCATGCCTGCATCGCCGGTGGCAAAGCAAGTTTCAAGGATCGGAGCTATGAGACCGCGCTTGCCATCTGAAATCTTTTTGCCTTCCCATTTTGCAGCCGTGGTTTTGATGAACGCTTTTACTTGCTGCGGGGAGCGGTGATCAGTGGTGTTGGTAGGCGTGTCGAATTGCGGTTCCGGCTGAGGGAGTGGTTCGTTATCGGTTTGTTTTTGTTTTTTTGGAATGCTATTTATTTTTTCGTCAATTACATGACCGTCAACCATTTCTGGATTTTGAGCCTGCCCCATTTCTTCGGTTGTATACAAGCCGGAAAGTTCCTGGGGAAATGCTTTACGAAGAGCCAAGCTTTCAGCACATTTTGCCAGCATGATATCTGGCATTTTTCCCCACATAACGTTTGGCGTCCCATCTTTTTTAGTTTGTACGTATGCATCAAAACGAGCGATAGCCCAAAGAGGTTCTTTGAAATCGGAGCGGAGCACGGCAACTTTAGCTGCAGCCGGGGGAGCGCTATCAAACCAGACTTCTTTCCAAATGCCATCTTTTGCACACCAATAAGGACCAAGTTGACCAGCATATTTTCCGGTTCTTTCAGCGATCAAACGGAAGCCATCAATGCTGACCTGGATGTTCATCACTTCACGTGCTTCACGGCTATCCCAGCGCTTGATCGCATAGATTTGACGGGCAAATGGATCTAAACCGGTTCTTTGAGCTTGCTGGATAAATAAAGACAATTCATCGTCACTCGCGCCTTTAGCGATTGTCCGTTTGATCAGGTCTACCTGGTCTCTGGAAAATGAATTTTGTTGTGAACGGATTGTTAATTCCTGAGAAATATTTGACATGGGTTGTACTCCTAAAAATATTTGCTATAATTGGGTTGCGAGTTGTGGGTTGCACCTAACTCCACCGAAAACACCTGTTTGCAGCGGGTGTTTTTATTTTTTCCGGTTAGGTGCATCCGGGTTGTACTTATCGGGATCTGATCTGATCATTTGTAGTATTTTGTTGGTCTGCTTTGAGCGGGAACGAACATAATCTAAGGTTGCATCTGCCTGGTAAACGACATCATGAATAATCGCCATTGCATCTTCCAACCCGTCATTTGTTCGATACGGGTTACGAGTTTTTGAGCTATTTTCCAATCGTTCCAATTTTTCTGTTAGATTCGCAACGGTCTGTTTCATAGAATTGAATTCGTTTATCAACCTTTGAGCAGATGAACCAATTGCAATACCGGATATCAACGCAATCAGGCCTAAAATTACACAACTGGCGATCGTCATCGAATGCCCCCGATCGAAACTAAAGTTACTCCTAAAATGATGATGACCACGATTAACGCGATCACCCCGACAATGATTGTCACAAACGCCTTTTTAGCTTGATTCATGATCCTCCTTTATAAAAAAAGTTCTGATAATTTATTCAGTTTTTGGTACGCTATTGGTATGAATAAACCCGTAGCGTTCGCAGTATTTGACAAGGTCGGCAGCCGAGATTTTGTAGCCATCTGCCCTGGTGTAATAGCCTTCGTTATCGGGCACATATACGATTGGGTTATGGGTTTTGATGTCACGTCCAATGGAGACAGGCTGACCATTTGTGAGCGCAGAAGCGATGGTGGATTGAACAAGGCCGATGTCGTAGCTCTTGCCAGTGGATCTTCTAGATCTCGAAGACATAGCATTTCCTCTGGAAGTTCCACCTCGGCATTCCGGACCGAGACCCACGGCAACAGATATTGGATCTGTCAATTTCTTTCCGCATTTTTTACACTTCGCAGTTTCTCTCATGGATGCACCTGTGACCTAGCTTCGAAGAACATCTTCCCAGGGGATGGACGTTTCCAATTCGAGGAAATCTTCTTCCGTTTGAATTTCCTGCCCGCAAGCAGTGCAAACGAGAACGGATTCGCGGGTATCATTGATGTCGCCGGCTTCGAAGGTGATGCTGCCGGTGGTGTGGATAACGACATGGGGGTGCGAACATTTTGTGGGTTGCATAGAAAAATCCTTTTTTTGCTAATCGTTGCAGACGATATGGCAATCACTTTGCGAGAGGGCGAACCAGGTGTGATCGGGTCCGTTTTGACGGGCAAGGAAGAGACCATCTGTGAGAACATCCAGCACTTCTACCAGCTCACCTTCGTGAGCGAGGATAGAATTGCCATCCGTGATGGTGTTGATAAGTTCTGCTCTCATGGGTTACTCGACGAATTGGGGCTGTGGGTTGGCGATGCGGGAGACTTCTTCGACCGAGACCAACGGATTTGGAGAATTGAAAATGCGGGCGTGAAGCCCCTGGATAGCGACCTCGATCACATCATTGCCGTCCCAGCGGTTTACTTCTCCGATTTGTTTCATTTGTTCGATGGTTTCGGGGGAGATGGTGGTGGTGTAGCGTATTTTTTGGGTCATAAGATTTCCTTTCATTGTGATTGTTTGCTTACTATATGTCATTACTTGATTACATTATATACGATTATTGCGTAATGTCAATACCTGATTACAAATCATCATCCATTGATTTCACGATTTATGACAAAATGTCATTATCTATGGACATAGAATTTTCCGATTGGCTTCTAGAGGAACTTAAACAACGTGGTTGGACCCAAGCTGATCTAGCCAATTCAGCTAACATCAATCGCCAGGTGGTAAGCACATACATAAATAGACAGCGAAAAAACCCTGAACCAGATGTGCTTATTGCTATTGCGCGAGCTTTCGTTTACCCACCAGAAAAAGTATTTCGCGCCGCCGGGTTATTACCCCAAGAAAAAGAATTAAAT
>PHBS01000178.1 GCA_002841995.1 Chloroflexi bacterium HGW-Chloroflexi-8 | reverse complement strand
CATCTTTTTAAAAACCAGGTTTCTTAACGACCTCACGGGGCTTATATAAGTATGAAACCTGGTTTTGTGTTTGCGGCTCTGTAGAATACAAATCGCGCTTGGGATTGTCTTTTTAAAAACCAGGTTTCTTAACGACCTCACGGGGCTTATATAAGTATGAAACCTGGTTTTGTGTTTGCGGCTCTGTAGAATACGAATCGCACCTGGGATCGACTTTTTAAAAACCAGGTTTCTTAACGACCTCACGGGGCGTGGACAAGTATGAAACCTGGTTTTGTGTTTGCGGCTCTGTAGAATGATCCCCGGGCTACTGCTTTTCCTTCACCCGCTCAATGATCTGCCGGATCGTTGCCAGGTGATAAGCAGCATGTGGAACCAGTGAAAGTAGACCATTCAGAAAAGGTCCTTGCAGTTGTTCCTGCTTTTGGATGGCTGCACATACTGTTTCAACTTCGGACCGCAGATTTCCACGTAAAAGATCCCATTCTTCCACATTTATCTTCGTGATCTTCCAGCTTTCAGCCCAGTTGCTTTGATACGGATCACCCTTTAATGTCTTGTTTACATTAGCAAGACTCCAGCGTAAATGCTCGACATGCGAAGCAACTGTGGTTCCCGGGTTGCCACTGCCATCCGCAGACGTGGAAGCTTCAATAGCTGAAAGTGGGTTAATTTGTCCAAATATGCCAGCATTGGGATCATTGTCATTAAACCAGGTCGGCGATTTTGCGTCTGGCGGACCTTCATAGGCTTCAATCAGTAACTCAACAATGGATTTCGTTAAATCAGGTACTGGAATGGTGCTCATAGGGTTCACTTTTCCTCGGCTTTTGAATATCTTTGGATGGCACGTGTTTTGGCACGCAGGGTATAAGTGGCACGGTCTCTGGGTGGTGATTGGGTCTCGAGCGAGAGCAGCAGGTTCTTTGAGGCGCTGGTAATGGCCTCTACGGCTGCATTAAAAGCCGCTTCATTTGCTCTGGAGGGATGGGTATAGCCGCTGATTTTGCGTACATATTGAATAGAGGCAGCCCGCACATCCTCATCTGTCGCTGGTGGATCAAAGTTAAATAGGGGTTTAATGGATCTGCACATGTTGTGTTCCTTTTTCAAGCCTATCGACAGTATAAAGAATTCAAATTTTGAGTCAAGAGGAAATAAAGAGAATAGACGGTGAAACGGTTCGTGAATTGCCCTTTAGTTGAATAACCCACATCGGATTAGTTGGGTTTTTATGGATTTGTAGCAACCCTGTATAAACCCCAACCGTCCACCTGTGTAATCACATGTAGATAGGTCGGTATTTCGGGAATTCTTTTTATATTACTGATCAAAACATAAGAAATTCCCCGTTCGGTCAGCCACGCTTGATGATTGATGTCTGATAACGGTTGAATATTGACTAAAACCCTGGTTAATTTTTTCCCAAAGAAAATGTAATCAAAATCCCCTTCCACCAGCATGATGCCAAGCTTTGCATCTTCAGGAACAGACTGATTCACGGCATTTAGAATATTCAAATGCCGCCTCTGGTTACCCAATGTTCGTAATTCCGAGTCGCTATAATCGGAATTCGACTTTTGGAAAGGTATATTATCCCAAATGACGTACAGGATTTTTATTCTGTACTCTTTATAAATTGACCCAGGTGTAGAATCCGGAGTCTTGGTTGAAAGGAGTGTCTGGTACTTGTTTTCAAACATCTTCTTTCCCAGAATGGGTTTTGATTCATTTGTGAGAATGGCTGTCCAAAATGTAATTAGAACGAGCAGGCAGATCAATGCCTGATAAAGCCTTGAAGCGAGATTTGTTTTAAATAATTGGATGGACAGCGGCAGGATCAAGGCTACGGGCATCATAAAATAGCGTCCTTGATAAGGGTCCCAGCCCGGCCGCAGCCATATTTCCATAATCAGGAATGAGATTCCAAATAATACCAGTGAAAAGGAAAGAAGATCTTTCTTTTGGATGGCAACAAAGATGCCAGCCAAAAATGCGGGCAATATCAGCAAAGCTCCCCCAATACCAAACCAGGTTTGGTCTTCATTATAGGTAGGCACCCCATCCAGATAAAAACCTTTTTGGATATCTTTCAACGCATTGGCAGATTCCATTTGAAGGTTTAATTTTTTATCCAAAGTGCGGAACAAATCATTTTTAATGTAATTGCCCCTTTCAGCCATTCGGACTGGAAGGGCATCAAAATTTGTAAATTGAACGAAAAAGCGCGCTGGGTTGTATCTTAATTTTTCAAAAAATGAATGCGCACCGAATGAATCGGATTGCACATGTTCTGCGGGTCCGAGCGGATTTCCATATACATTCAAGTTGTTGAAATAGATATACGATCCCAGCAGTAAAAAACTGGCCAGGCTTACCATCATCCAGCGCAGGACAACCCGCAAAGCAAGCCTTTTCGCTAACAATAGGATGAGCAAAATGATGACAAAGGCAGGTATCATCATAAAAACAGTTTGTTTGGTACCAAATGAAAGCCCCAATCCGATAGCGGACAAAACCAGTGAACCAAATTCATGGTTATTAATAAAGTCAAAAAAGAAAAAAATTGTAATGGTAAATAATGCAGTGGAAACCAGATCGAATTGAGTCGTTGTTGCCTGGAAAACAACCAGCGGAAGCGATAACCAAATTAAGCTGATTAGCAGGGAAAACTTTTGTTGTCCATTGAGCAATCTGCATATCCCATAAATCGCCACACCACAAAATAGTGCTGCAAAAAATTGGACGAATCCAACAAATTGGTCTGAGTGTGAGAAAAGCACGTTCCAAAGTACATTGAGTTGTGCATTAAACGGATATATTTTGGAAAAAATGGAATGATTTGTGAGTTGTTGAAACGATCCCTGTTGTAACCAGTAGATCACCCGGGCAAGATGGGTGTGCATTGAATCTGTGTTGTTGGGTGGTACCCGTACAATCAAATAAGCCAGAGTGCCATATCCAATACTCACCAAAAATGCAAACAGGCTGATCCACTTGTGCTTTTTTGCTTGGGAAGGAACAGACCGCAACCAGGTGATGACCTGGTTGGGACTCATTAAAAATAAGGCAGGTTTCCCTTTTTTCCACCATATACCCCAAAGGACGGTTGCTTCCAGACCTTGCAAGGCGAGAAAAAACCATTGATTTGAGAGAAGCCCTAAAAAACCGCTGATTTCAGCTGCGAGGACTGTCAAACCAAACCAGACTAAATAAATCGCCAACACGGATTGGACTTTGTTTTTAATATGAAAAATTGTGCGAACGGGAATCACAGAAAGACAAAAAAGAAAGATTGAAAGAATAAATGTCATCAATACTATTATCCATGAAACGAAAAAAGTTTCTGGTAATTTTAGTGCTAATTATCATTTCGATTGACGATCCCATTTACATAAAAATCCATTATTAAAAACGATGGTTCGTGATGGTCTGCCAAAACATCGTTCCGGGATGTGGGTGTTAAAATAGCTGTGCTTGAAGATAATCAGACGTCCTGGTTTTTAAAAAACCTGAGCTGCTTCTGGCTTTGCTGTATGGATTAATTGCTTAAAATTAAGAAACTGCATGTTCAATGGAAACAAATTGAAGAATGGAGATCATCCCGCGCCTTGAAGGTAAAAAAAACCGGGTTCTCAAAGATTTATTGGCTAATCCTTTTGATTTGTGTCGGAAATGCGATTTTCCTTGTCTCCATTCCTGGAGAAAAGCAAAACACAGGTTTATTTGGCTTATCCATTCTGCGCTTGTTATTGCTTTTTGCAATCATTCTGCCTGTAGTTTTCCTCTTTATAGCAACCAGGCTTACCAAACCCGATATCCTTCGAAAATATCGTCGACCGATTGATCAGTTTGGAAATGGATTAGCAGCATTCATTCTCTTAACAGGGTTCTTCTTCATTTTGATGCCATTTACAAAGTTACGAATTACGATTGATTCTGCCACATGGCTGCGCCTGCTGCCAGTCTTCATTACCTACGTTTCCATTGCATTGATTTGGGTGATCCATTCTGCTGTTTCCAACCATAAAAAAGTTGAGCAGTCTGATATCAGCACCAATCGGGAAAGCTTTATCGATTTTACGCGCGGTTTTGCCATTGTCATTGCAATCAGCTCGCATGCCTTTTTTGCCTTTGGATATGGAAATATTTTTGGTGAATGGCAATATCTGATTAAATCGTTTACCCGTTTTGGCACTCCGCTGTTTATCATGATCACCGGCATGATGTTTGAGATCGTCTATCTAAAGCGAGCTCAGAAAAATGGGTTGAACGCTACAGCGAAAAGTTTGCTCAAACGGGCAGCACAGTGTTATTTTGCCTATCTCATTACCGTACTGGTGGAGTGGTTTAATCATTTGCTGAGCAATCAGGAAGCCATTCATTCAGCACTTTTTATTGGAAAATCGCTCTTTTCAGGTATTTTGCAATTTTATGTTCTTTTTTTGCTGTTGGCTATCGCGATTATTTGGTTACGTCAAAAGGCAGGCATCCTGCCCATCGTTTTTCTGCCAATTGTTGTCTGGGTCGGTGATTTGCTCCTGGACCGGATGGTCTGGCCGGTCGCCAGATCGCCACTTTCCTATTTGACCGGACTGGTCTTTGGCCATCCATCGATATCCAGTTTTAGCGTCTGGCATGCAATTACATTTATGTCCCAGGGAATGTTGCTGGCTTATTTACTGAAGCAAGCCCGTGAAAAAGCGAACTGGAAAAGTTTCCAGGTAGCAATCGGCGGATTGTTTGTTTTGAACCTGCTGGTGACTCTGGCGGCAGTCTATCCGGCTACCTTCCAGGAAGTCGTGTTTCATTTCGCCAATGATTATCGCGATAACCATCAGCTCGCCTATTACAGCATCGGCAGTATGGGAGCGCTGCTCATGTTGTGGTTATTCTGGTTAATTCGCAATCAGCTTAACAAGAGAATTCTTGATATCAGCTTCACCTCGCTTGGCAAGGACTCGTTATGGGCTTTTGCCGTAGGAAACAGCCTGGACGCCCTTTTACCCGTTCTCAATTATCGACTCTCAACCGTGTTTCTGTTTGTGGCAGCTGTATGGGCAGGGAGCGTGGGGGTGATTTATTATAAGAACCATTTAAAAACGGTTTCAAAAAATTCGTGAGAGGCTGTTAAATTGAATAAGGATAAAGTTGTTCAGATCTTAAGTTATTAAGCCGTTAATTTCGTATGCTCTATGTTTGAACATCTATTCCGGTCAGCACATGGATTTATGGTGCTTTTATGGGACAGCTTCAGTTATTGAACCATGTGAAATTCAAAACACGAATCGTAAACATCGTGCTTGTGGAGTAACCCAGAGAAGTGTTAATTGTGATGATTGGTTTAGCTATGCGCTGATATTTCCAATACTTCCAACATTCTCTTGTGTAGCTCCGGGTTGGCTGCGACCATGTTGATGTACTGTGTGAGCTCCAATGGGGAACCATCCAACTGGCTGGCTTTTCCACCTGCTTCTTCCAGAATCAGGATTCCGGCTGCCACATCCCAGGGACGTAACTTGTATTCCCAAAAACCGTCCAGGCGACCATTGGCAATATAACACACGTCCAGTGCAGCTGATCCCAGTCGGCGGACAGCCTGGGCACGTAGAACAAAATTGGTGAATTCAGCAATATTCGTATGCGTTTGATGGACATCATAGGGAAACCCGGTTACCAGCATGGCTTGCAACAGTTCCTGAACCTGAGTGGTATGGATCGGCTGTTCATTCAGAAAAGCACCATGTCCACGTTCTGCGCTGAAACATTCATCCAAAATCGGATCATACACGACCCCAAGTTCAGTCTGACCCTGTCGCGAAAAAGCAATTGAAACCGAAAAAATTGGCAAACCATGCACGTAATTGGAAGTACCGTCCAGCGGATCGATATACCAGACCAGATCGGTTGTGTGGCCATTCTGGGTACCGTTTTCTTCACCGATAATCGTGTGGTGGGGATATTTTTGGAGGATACGAGCGGTTAGAAAATCCTCGGATTGTTGATCAATTTCGGTAACCAGGTCGATAGAACTTTTATTGGTGACCTGATGAATTTGTCCATAACCTGCCCTGAGGATCTGGCCGGCTTCTTTTGCCCATTGAATGATTTCCGATAAAGTAGGTTCCATTATTTTCCGTTCATCTGTAATTGAATTTGTAACAGGGTTTTATTCTAAGGCCGGCATGGGTTTTCGTCCAGACTCCAATGTTCTATTTTTCATAAAGGCGCAAAGGGGCAACTCGTGAGATTATCACAGAGGAATATTTAGCGGCCTTGTTCACCGAAGGCAACATAAGCTCTTTTTATTAAAACCATGTTTCATAACGCACTCTTTGCGCTCATCTGAAAAAAGAGACCTGGTTTTGTTGCCCTGTTGCGGATGTGATAACAAAGACGAAAGGTGAGTATTTTTTAAACCAGGTTTCCTAATGGCATCAATGGAAAACTTTTAATATGGAACCTGGTTTTTTTCAGTGTTTTTGTTTGCGATGATCTAAAACTGAAACCTGTGTTTGCGTCTGTATCGTAAAGCCACTAACGTTCCGCGGCGATTTCAGCCTTGAGTTGCTCGTAGAAACCTGTCAGGTATTGGTGGCGTGATTCTGCAATTCCCCGGGCGCTGGCCGTAAACAGACGACTCTTGACCTTTCTTAACTTGAATAAAAACTCGTGGTATGAAGAATGTGGTTCCCCCTCCACTTTTACGCCGGTCTCCAGGAATTGCCGGGAGGGTTCCGCATAAATCGGTTGTCCATCCTGAACGGCGTATCCAATCGTGCGAGCCACACCGATTGCGCCTAACACATCCAGCTTGTCAGCGTCAAAGATGACCATCGCTTCGATGGTTTGGGGTTGGTTTTCCTGGCCGCCCCGATAGCGGTGCCCGCGGATGCATTGTTGGACAGCAACGATCCGCTCTTCTTCCCAGCCTTCTTCTTTTAAGACGGTGGCTGCAAAAATGGCGGAAGCTTCATGGTGGCTCAGACGTTCCCCACTGTTGGGGTCACTGCCTTTTGAATCGTGTAATAAGGCAGCCGCATGGACGATCTCGAGATCGGCTCCTTCGGCGATGGCCAGACGTTCTGCCATGTGATATACGCGTAAAATGTGATCCCAGCCGTGTACAGGATCCTGATCCGGGTACAATTGTCTGGCTTGTTCTAATGTTGGCATGTTGGTTCCTTTATGTGTTGTTGATGGCAACCCATTGACCACGCTTCATCACACGATCAACCTGATTGCTACCGAATTGATATCCAAGGTTTCGATAATCACCGCTGGAAAGAATGAGCAAATCTGCTTGTTTTCCTGGTTCCAAAGAGCCAATCCGGTCGGCTCTTGCGATGGCAGCAGCAGCGTCGATGGTTGCGGCAGCAATCGCCTGGGCTGGGGTGATCTTAAGGTATCGGCATGCCAGCGATATCACAAACTGCATGCTTTCGCACCAGGCAGTGCCCGGATTGAGATCGGAGGCGATCGCCAGGACTCCACCCGCTTCCAGAATTTGCTTTGCCGGGGTGTATTCGCTCTGTGCCAGACCAAAAGGTGTGGGTGGCAGAGCCACTGCCACGCTGTCCGATTGTGCCAGGGCTGTTATATCCTGTGAGGAGGTTTTAACCAGGTGGTCGGCTGAAGTGGCACCCAGTTCCACAGCCAGGGATGTGCCACCCAAATTATCGAACTCATCGGCGTGGATTTTGATCGGAAATCCGAGTTGCTGTGCTTTTTCCAGTATTAGCCTTGTTTGGGCGAGAGAGAAAGCCCCGGTTTCGCAGAACACATCCACGAAAGGCAGCGGTTTTCCAGGTGCATTTATCCCCCACCAGGAAAGCAAGCCGGGTAACATGCTTTCGACAATCTCACGCGTGTATCCATCTGTGTTATTTTGAAATTCATCCGGGATTGCATGAGCGCCCAAAAAAGTTGGCACAAGATCCATGGGATGTTCCGAATTAAGTTCTAATATTGCCTGTAGCTGCGCAATTTCACTCTTGAATTCCAGGCCATAACCGGATTTCGCTTCAGCGGTTGTGGTGCCGTGTTTGAGCATCCCATCCATGCGGGTTCGGGCGGTTTGTTTGAGTTCAGCCACGGAAGCCAGGCGGGTAGCCTTGACTGTGTTGATAATACCCCCGC
>PHBS01000177.1 GCA_002841995.1 Chloroflexi bacterium HGW-Chloroflexi-8 | reverse complement strand
CCAAATATCATTGCTGCCAAGCCAATAAATCCACGACCTGCTGTCATAACTTCATCAAATCTACCGGATGATCCTAAAGAAAAGTATGTACCACCAAATCCCGCCATCATACCGCCTAAAACCACGGCCATATATTGAGTCTTAAAAACATTAATACCCAATGTGTCAGCAGCTTTTGGATGTTCACCAACAGATCGTAAACGTAGCCCCCAACGAGTCTTGAAAAGCATAAAAGTCAGGAGTATTACAAAGAAAAACATCGCAAAAACGTACATATTATGGCTGAATAGGATTGGTCCAAAAAAGGGAATTTTTGACAAGACAGGAACATTAATTTGTGGGAACATACCGGGTTCATTCAGGTATTGATATTCAACCTTTTGGATGAATTTTGATGAAAGGTAAGATGTAATTCCTGTTGCAAATATATTGATCACGGTCCCGGAAATAATTTGATTAATCTTATATTTTATACACAAAACACCGTGTATTATGCCCATAATTCCGCCAGCCAGCACACCAGCTAAAAGCCCGATGAGCAAGTTGTGAAATAATGAAGAGAAAACAGTACTGACAAATGCAGCAGTCAGCATCATCCCTTCGATAGCAATATTAATAATTCCGGCGCGTTCACACAAAATACCCGACATTGCTCCTAAAGTTAAAGGAACAGCTCGAACCACCATGACACGCAACAAACCTGCCAGATTTGTTTGCCCGCCTGCAGTAGCCCAAGAAAGAAAACTAAAAATAAAAAGTACGGCGACCAGAGCAAGAGCTCCATAAGTGAGTTTCCCAAACCCACGAATGATTTGAAATGCTCCTAACATCGCACTAATAGCGGCAATAATATTTAAAACCAGTCCGGTTGGAAAGACCCAATCTGCTGCTTCAGCTGACCCACCACCCGGGTTCATCATAAATCGGGTTTCTACCCCAGGCTGTAAATCTGTTACAAATGCAAACCAAATGAGCAGTGCCGCTGCCAAAAAAATTATACCCATCGAAATTCGTCTACGACGTTCTAATTTTTGCATTCCTTTACCCAAATTAATAGGCTGTTCTTTTGTTGTGGTTGTCATGATTTTTATCCTTTCCAGCTACTCAAAGAAACCAGTTCTTCTTTGTGCTTGGATTCTTTCAAACGATAAATCGTTCTTATGATTGCTGGAGCAGCAATGAAAGCCAGAATTAACGCTTGAAGGATCGAGACAATATCAATTGGTACGCCAACTGCAAGTTGCATCGATCGTGCTCCATTTCGTAAAAATCCAAAAAGTAGCGATGAAAGTATTACTCCCAACGGATGGGTTTTTCCTAATAACGCGAGTGCAATACTATCGAAGCCATATCCACTTGAAAAGGCTGGAAGTAAACGATAGTTGACTCCAAGGACTTCATTTGCACCTGACATACCGGCTAAGGCACTTGAAAGTACCATTGCCAGTACAGTTGTCTTGGTAATCTTCACCCCCGCGTAACGAGCTGCATTAGGATTTGATCCAACCATGCGAAGTTCAAATCCCCATGTGGTTTTAAATAAAAGTAAATAAACGATGACCGCCATTAGAATTGCGATGAAAAAACCAAGATGAAATCGAATGGGTGTGTCAAAAAATCGAGGTAACTTTGCAGTTTCTAGAATCCAGGGGGTTTTGGGAGTAAATTCGTTCGGATCATGCATAGGAAACTTTAACAACCAATCCACCAAACGAAAAGCAATATAATTCATCATGATGGTGGTAATCACCTCATGTGCCCCAGTTTTAGCTTTCAATATCCCGGGAATAAAACCCCATAATCCTCCACCGATTGCACCAAATAACATTGCCAATGGAATATGAATGATAGCAGGTAGGCCTGTGATCGCATATCCTGCCCAAACACCGGTTACTGCGCCAATGAAAATTTGACCTTCAACCCCAATATTGAATAACCCCGCGCGGAAACCTAAAGCTACGGCCAATCCCCCAAATATATAAGGTGTCGATTGAACCAGGCTCTCAAAAAATGGGTTTATCGCCCGACGTATTGCAAGTGGGTCTCCACTTGAAAACGCTAGACTTATTTTTTCCGGGTCACCAACAGAGCCTGTAAATAAGGCAACATAAGTATTCCAGGCAGTTCTTAATGCAGTACCCAGACCACTTAAAAATGAGACCCTAAACGCATCATATACTTCATTTGTTGTGATAGCGACAAGGACTCCTCCTAGAACAATACCGGTAAATACTGCCAGGAGAATTACGAGAAAACTACTTTTCGAAAACTCGTCCCAAAATATTGCAAAAGATTTTTTTTTGATTTCCTGAGGTTTTTCCATTTGTTTCGATTCCTTTTATATCATCAGAATCTGTTTTTTCTTGGATACAAGCTTTTCTTTTTCTTCTTCGCTGGGAATAATGCCTGCCATCAATAAACCAACCCACTCTTTGGTAGCAGTTTTCGCATCTAAAATATCGAGGACTTTCCCTCGATAAACAACCGCAATTCGATCCGATAACTGCATTATTTCGTCTAATTCGGTTGATACTAATAGAACTGCACAACCCTCATCCCGTTTCTGCATCAATCGTTTGTGAATGTATTCGATCGAACCAACATCTAAACCACGGGTAGGTTGTGAAGCAACCAGGAATTTTATAGGACGCGAGAATTCCCTTGCAACAATTACCTTTTGTTGATTGCCTCCTGAGAGAGAACTGGCAGGTGTCAGGGGGCTTGGCGTGCGTATATCAAAATTCTCTACTAAATTTATGCTATTTTCCAAAATTTGTTTTTGATCTAACCAAATCGATTTACTGTTCGGTTCTAAGTAATATGTATTTAATACCAAATTATCTGTGATTGGAAAACCAAGAACCAATCCATCTTTCTGGCGATCTTCCGGTATGTGTGCAGAACCAAGTTCAGTGATGTCTCTGGGCGAAAGTCGAGTAATATCCTTTCCACAAAGACGAGCTTCGCCGTCAATCGGCTGTAATAAACCAGTCAACGACCGGACCAGTTCTGTTTGACCATTTCCCTGGACGCCTGCAATTCCTAAAACTTCTCCAGCATGGACAGAAAAGGACATATTGTCGACCGCGATCGCTCCAAGAGGATCTAATACTTTGAGATTTTCGACCTCAAGTATCACTTCCCCAGGTTTACTTTCTGTTTTTTCGACTACCAGGTTTACCTCACGTCCGACCATCATACTGGCAAGTTCGCTTAAACTTGATTCTTCGGGTGTAGTGCTTCCAACAACTTTTCCACCCCGTATTACAGTGATTTTGTCAGCAATTTCAATGACTTCACCCAGCTTATGAGTAATAAAGATGATTGACTTTCCCTGCTCTATCATGGTGTGCATAATCTTGAAAAGTTCTTCAACTTCCTGGGGAGTGAGAACTGCAGTTGGTTCATCCATTATCAATATGTTAGCTTCGCGAAATAGTAATTTAATGATTTCCACCCGTTGCTGCATTCCTACCGGGATATCTTTGATATATGCATCAGGATTGATGTCTAAATTATATGTATCGGAAATCTCCCGGATTTTATCAGCAGCTTTTTGACGATCCAGGATACCTCCTGCTTTGACATACTCTTCCCCGAGCATAACATTTTCCGTCACAGTAAATACTGGCACCAACATAAAATGTTGATGGACCATTCCTATGCCAGCTTTAATTGCATCAATGGGTGAATGAATTTCCATTTTTTTACCGTGCACAAATATTTCCCCCTCATCCGGGGAATATAAACCATATAAAATATTCATCAGGGTGGTTTTCCCCGCCCCGTTTTCCCCCAACAAAGCATGAATCTTCCCTTTTTCTACAGTCAAATCGATATGATCATTAGCTAATACCCCAGGGAAGCTTTTGGTAATACCACGTAGTTCAAGGACTGGAGCCATTTATACCTCTTCTAGACACAGGTTAATGGAAATTTTTATTCATTTTATCATAACGAGACCTTAAATTGGATTAAAAAAGGAGCCAGATTTTTTCTGACTCCTTTTTTATAAAAATATTTAATTTTAGCGGGTCGGCATGGTTGGGATTGATCCGTCGATAATTCCTGGGATTAATCCTTCAACTTCTGCTTTTAATTCAGCAGGGACCTGATCTGCGAATTTAGAACCATATTGCAGACCAACACCTTTATTCTCAAGGGTGAGTAAATAAGGAGCGCCACCTTTGAAGGTGCCGTCGACAACCTGTTTGATGCTTTCATAGACGAACACATCAATTTTCTTGAGTGCGCTGGCGAGAATGAAATCTGCTTTATCAGGATTGGCAACTGACCAGTCATTATCAACACCAACCAACAAACCAGTTCCTCTTTCCTGCATGACTGCCAGTGTTCCAAGACCAACAGGTCCAGCAACCGGCATAATGATGTCAGCACCTTCATCTAGAAGTTGTTCGCCAAATGCACGGCCATCATCCAGACTTTCGAAGTTGCCAACCTGTAAACCTTCCTGGGTTTCCATGTTCCATCCAAGGACCTGAACATCGGTTCCATGGACTTCATTGTATTTGGCCACGCCCATGGCATATCCATCCATGAAGGCTTGTGTTGCCGGGAAGAGAATTCCGACATAGGTGCCAACTTTACCAGTCTTGGTCATACCAGCTGCTAAATAGCCAGCCAGGAAGGTAGCCTGGTCAATTTTTGATGCATTACCAAGAACATTTGTTTGTGCGAGGTAATCAACATCTACAATCGCGAACTTCTGATCGGGATTTGTGTCTGCGGCAGCGCTGGTTGCATCAGCAAGCAGGAAGCCAACAGGAACGATCAAATCGCATTTTGCTTCAACGAATGTATTTAAATTGACTTCATAATCAGACTGCTGTTGTGATTCCAGATAGGAAACATCAACTCCCAAATCCTTGGCAGCATTTTGCATTCCTAACCAGGCGGTTGCATTGAATGATTTATCATCAATACCGCCGGTATCGGTTACCTGGCAAACTTTAACTTTCGGCGCAACAGGGGTGGCTGCAGGTTGGCATGCTGAAATCAACAGTGATGCCAGAACCAAAATAGCCAGCAAAAGTGAAACTTTTTTCGACATAAGATACTCCTCCATAAATTAGTGAATAAAAGGCTAATCGTGTGAGATCACACTTTGTATAGTATATCACTTCAACGAAATCCAATACAAGAATGAAAATTAATCAAGAATCTGAATAAATGTCAGATTAATTTTTAGCTTCACCTCTTCGAACGCCAATCATCATAATAAAAGCAATTAACATAAAGATAGGTGAGAAAAGCATCATCAGGCTGTAATTATTCCCGCTTAATTTAATAATCCAGCCGTTCAAATTCGGTCCAATAATTGCTGCCATCGTTGATGCCAAATAATAAAGTCCTGTAAATGTGCCAACATGAACATCGTCAGTCATGTCAACGACCATCGGTAAGGAATTAATATTTATAAGCGCCCAGGCAAATCCAGCAATCATCAAGATAATGCTGACAGTATAAAAATTTCCAATAAGTGGCAGTTTTGTGAAAAAAATGGAAATTACATCTTTGGGCAATATGAACATGGAAAGAATTGCCAATCCCATGATAGCCACACCAGTCATGATGGTTTTTCGTCTGCCAAATTTGCCTCCTATATATCCGGAGGGTATTGCCATCAGAACAAAAATCAATGAAAGCTGACCTAAAAGCCTGGATGCATCACCAACTGGTAGTTCAAGATGCTTTGTTGCATAAAGTGTAAAAAATGCTTCAATTGCATTATAGGCAATGAACCAAAAGAAAATTGCTGCCAGAATTCGTAAAGGGCTTTTTTCTTTTTCTTTAAACAGATTCACCAGAGCTTTACTAAGGCTCGGTTTGGCTACTTCATTGGTATCATAAACTTTCGGCTCTCTAATAAATAGCAAAACTAAAAGGGAAGACACAATGACGAGACCAGATCCTAACCAAAATGGATAATTTGGATTTTTTTCATATAAACTTGCTCCCACTAAAAAAGCAATAATTGAACCAATACCACCCATAAAATTGATGACACCGTTAGCTTGCGACCGATATTTTGATGGTGTGATATCTGGCATTAATGCAATAACAGGAGTTCTCCATAATGCCATACTCAAGAGTAAAGAACTGGTGCAAAGAACAAATAAAGGTAAAATGCTAACGATTGGAATAAAACCAAATGCGATGGCACCCAAAGGCGCCCCGATCAAAATAAAAGGCATTCTTCTACCAATGGGTGTTCGTAGGCGGTCAGACAATGCGCCGATTGGTGGTTGAATAAGAAAAGCAGCAATATTGTCCAGTGTCATAAAGAATCCAATCCATGCCGCATTTAATCCAAATTTACCATCCAGGAAAATAGGAACAAATGCATTGTAAACGGACCAAATCACACTAACACCAAAAAAACCAAAGCCTAGCAGAAAAGTCTTGGGATAGCTTAGTTTCTGTTCCATTTATGAAACCCTTTCTTTATTCAAAAACAAATAATTTATTTAATCAATGTGATTAATTGTATTTGAAGAATTGTTTTTGTTTTCATTTTTTAACGACTCTATTATTTGTCGTTCTTTTTTGGAGAATTTATCAATGTCTAAAAGATCGGGTCTCTGTAAAAATGTTCGTATGATCGATTGTTCTCTTCTCCATGCTTCAATTTTGGCATGATGTCCATTTAACAGGACTTCTGGAACTTTCCAGCCGCGAAATTCTTCCGGTTTCGTGTAATGAGGATATTCGAGCAATCCATTTGAAAAAGAATCGTCTTCGGCTCCCGTTGGATCACCCAAAACACCAGGAATATACCTGGAAATTGCATCGACAATCATCATCGCTGGTAATTCTCCACCTGTAATGACAAAATCACCGATTGAAAATTGATCTGTGATTAAGTACTGCCTTACCCGTTCATCAATTCCTTCATAGCGGCCACAAATAATTGCTATTTGTGGAAAAGTGGCCATTTCCCTTGCTATGGCGTGATTAAAGGGTCTTCCTTGAGGCGACATAAGAATTACCGGACATTTTGGGGGTTTTCCGAGAACATCCTCAACAGATGTGAAGATTGGTTCCGGTTTCATCACCATTCCACCACCGCCACCATATGGCGTGTCATCGGTAACATGATGTTTGTCAAACGTCCAATCGCGGATATTATGTATATTGATATTAATCAGACCATTTTCCAGGGCTTTTTGAAGAATGGAAACTTCGAAATAGGGCTTGAAAACAGAAGGAAAAAGACTAAAAATCTCAAATTGCATAAAAACTATTTTAGCCTCAAGAAAGTTTAATGACAAGTCGAGCGAACGAAGAAAGAATTTTTGAATAAAACGGACAATTATTAGATATATAGACCTGATGTAAAAAGAATTCAGACGTGGTTCGAAAGAACGTATCTTGACGAGAGAAAAAATGTAATGGTAAGATGAATTTATGTATTTAAAAAGTACCAGATTTAATATGAAGAAGAGGCAAAGAAGGCTCAATCCGATTCGCATAGCCTTTCTAGTCTTGTTGATTGCCGGAGGTGTTTACATCAATCAGGTTGTTGTTCCAACCATTCCTCCTCCATTCTTACCAACACCGACCATTACCCGTGCCCCGGAATCCTTTATAACTGATGCCGAAAAATATATTAGCGAAGGTAAGCTCTTTCAAGCGGTAGCATCTTATGAAAGTGCCATTTCCGCTAACCCGACAAATGCAGCTAACTATGTTTCGCTTGCAAGGCAACAAATTTATCTTGGCTTATATGATGAAGCAATTGATAACTTGGGAAAATCCTTGCTGGTGAATGAAAATAATCCTATGGCTTATGCATTGCGGGGATGGGCTTTAGGTTTTAAAGGAGACTACCTGGAAGCAATTTCTGCGCTCAGACGTTCTATTGAATTGAGTCCAAATAATGCTGTTGCTTATGCATATTTAGCTGAAGTCTATGGCCTTCAATATGAGGCAAACCCGTTAATTGCCGGTGTGATCGATGAGGCGATTAATAATGCTGCAAAAGCTAGAGATTTAGATCCGAATTCATTAGAAACCAACCGTGCAAGAGGTTACATCCAGTGGTTAATAGGCAATTACACGGATGCTGTCCAATTTTATACGGCAGCTATTGCTATCAATCCTTATATTTCCGACTTGCATATTGCATTAGGCGATGTTTATTCAACCGA
>PHBS01000176.1 GCA_002841995.1 Chloroflexi bacterium HGW-Chloroflexi-8 | reverse complement strand
AACCGCTTGGGCCACCTTTTACACGTGCCATAAATGCTCCTTTGCGAACCCCTGGACGTCGATGAGATCATCATCCGTTAAACACCCAACAGCCGCACTAAAAAAAAGAAACCGAACTACCTTTGACCTATAAATAAGGTGCGAGGCGTTTTACACGTTGGATAATATTCTTACCCTTGACTTCAATCATCTCAGATAACAATGCTTTGGTACGAGGTGAGGTGCGACGTCGAAAATGACTCTTTCCACCTTTAGTTCTTACCAATTTACCTGCCCCAGTCAGGCGAAACCTTTTCGAGGTTGCTTTATGGGTCTTGATCTTGTATTTTCCGACTTTTAATTTGCGAGGCACAGTTTTACTCCTCAGTACTATGATTAAAAATTCGCGATGAGCACAAATTTTGCGCGATCGCGAATTATACTACATATTTATTTTTTCGAGAAGCGATTAATTATTTACCGATAAATAAAAAGCTTAAATCGATGAAGAAAATTAAATTTTTGATGGTAGATTTTCAATAGAATTGCTCTCGTCATCAGCAATATCATCATCGAAATCGTCATCGACATCGTCTAATACATCATCTTCAATATCCATGTCTTCGATATTCTTGTCAGCCTGGTTTGTAGAACTTGTTGATGTTTTCGGTTTTTTACCAGTTCCACGAGTGGGCGCAATAACCATCGACATATTGCGTCCTTCTAAATCTGGTTTTTGTTCAACTATCCCTATATCTGAAAGTTCCTGGGCAATCTCTCTAAGATCTTCCAATGCGATTTCAGGATAAGTAATCTCACGTCCACGAAAACGGATTGTCACTTTTACTTTCATTCCTTCTTCCAGCCATCTCCTGGCATCCCTGGTCTTGAAACCGCGGTGATGCTCATTTGTTTTTGGTCGAAGACGGATTTCCTTAATCTCAATTTTTGTTTGTGCTTTTCTAGCTTCTTTTTCTTTTTTAGTACGTTCGTATAAGAATTTTCCAAAATTCATGATCCGGCAAACAGGCGGGTTTGCACCTGGTGCAACTTCAACAAGGTCTAATTCTGCCTGGTGTGCCATTTCAATTGCTTTTTGGACACTTACAACACCTACATTTTCCCCATCAGCTCCGATAAGTCGGACTTCCTTTACCCGGATCTGTTCATTTATACGATAATTTGATGCGCTAATAGTTTTCTCCTCTCAAAATTCCTGCTTAATAAATGGTAAATAATAATTTTGTTCTAACCGAAATTCAATTTAATATACCATAGGTCGAAGGTGAACGCAATAAAGATTGCTGGTTTCTATAGAGATAGATACCGAATTCGAGGTAATAAATTCACTTTGTATTCAGCCTGGAAAATACCGGGTGTTTTGAATTAATTCTTCTTTCCAGAATTGTAATCGAAGTTATTTAATTAGACAGTAAATTTCAGGATTTGGTGAGTGCCGCATAAAACTCATATAAGAATTGATTACATATAAAAAAGTACCAGACGATTCAGTCTGGTACTTTTGTGGGCGGTATAGGGCTCGAACCTACGGCCTCCGCGATGTCAACGCGACGCTCTAACCAACTGAGCTAACCGCCCATTTTACGTCCGGATATTATAATTGCAAGAATTTTGATAATTATCCATTTTTTCCAAACTTTGAAAACACCGTTTCCCTATCATTTGATTTAGAGTGGTGGTAAAATATCGAACGCAAGGAGAGGTAGCGTAGTTTGGCCTAACGCGCGCGCCTGGAAAGCGCGTATACCGAAAGGTATCAAGGGTTCGAATCCCTTCCTCTCCGCCATATTTATTTTATAATTCTTCTTTGAAGAAAGCTATCGTTAAATCGATAGTTTTTTTGTTAATATTTCCAAAACGAAAAATTGCTTTAACAAAATGTGTAAGTCCAATGTTCGATCTGAATTCAGATATAAATGCTTAGTAATTCCATTTTATTTGGACAATTTCACAATTTTCAGGGATATTTTCTTTTGCCTGCCAAAGAGGGATGCCTCTGAATTTGCACAATGCTGTGGCAATAGCCATGCCGTGTGAAACCAGGATAATGTTGTGATGAGTGTGTATTTTTGCGAGATCATCCAAACATCTCCAAACCCTGTCTGCAACTTCAATTATTGATTCGCCATCTGGTGGACGAAAAGATTCTATTGATTCGACCGTCGTTGAAATCGATTCCATTTTTGGATTTAATACCTCGTCAATTAATAAACCTTGCCATTGTCCCTGATTTATTTCGCGGAGACGCGGATCTTTATGAATGGGTAAATCGACTACTTTAGACAACTCTTCCGCAGTTTGAACAGCTCTCATTAAATCACTACTGTATAGAAAATTAAAGGATTGGCCGGCGAGCATTTTCGCAGCATTTCTTGCCTGGTTTATTCCAGTTTCGTTTAAAGGCACATCTACTTGCCCTTGATATCGGTTTTGAATATTCCAGTCAGTTTGGCCGTGGCGAATTAAGTAGAATGTAGTTGTCATGGCGAGAATTGTAACCTTGTTTGAAGCGGTCTTGATATTTTTCGTTCGAAATTCTGGAAACCAAAGTTTATATCGATATATATTTACGTCGAATCAATTCGACAGGAAATCGAATTGATTTATTTTTCTGGCATACCCATTGTTGATGCTTTTGTCCTGGCTCTTACTAAAATTATGTTTATTTATTTATGAATGCGATATTATACTTCTTTCCAAAAATTAAATTTTCGGGGTCAACAGAGATGTTATTACGGCGAAATATGAAATAATTTCAGAAATTCACAAAAAAAAGCAGTCCAAAATATTCTTTATATGGACTGCTTTATTCGAAACAATTTTTTTACTATTTTGCTTGTTGTTGTAAGAGCCTTACATAATTTACGACATCCCAGCGCATTTCTGCTGTTGGAAGATTTTCCCGAAGATTCGGCATCCTTCCATCGATTCCATCTGTGACAGTCATAAAAATTGCACCGTCACTAAGGCTTTTTCGAGCTGTATCGACCAGACTTACGGGAGGAAATTTCGTTAAGAAGCCAGAAAAATTACCTTTCCCATCCCCAGTTGCTCCATGGCATAATGCACAGCTAGTGTCGAATAATTTTTTCCCTCTTGTCAATGAATCTGATTCGGCAGCCACTGGATTAATGGGCACTCCAAGCTCAGCGATATAAGCAGCACCCTGGATCGGTATCGACCGCACTGGAAGTGGTTTAGGATCTTCCATCGGTTGATAACTGGATTGAATTTCCATGAAACTAATCCAATCGATCTTGATAACGTCATATGTAAAAAGCAGACCAATGGCTAGAGGAAGGGAGACAAGACCTAATACAATTATTAATCGTTTTATCATGGCTGTTTTACCTCCGCGGGATCAACAATTTCCGCTCCCATATCTTGTAACTCTAAACAAGTTTTTTCATCTGTTGCTGCCGGGCAGGTGAAAAGAATGCCAATATAGCCATCACTAATTTTGGGATGATATCCTTTTGGGCCGGATGAAGGTGATATCATTTCGATGATAACTCCCAATAAAATACTAATGAGTAATCCGAGCATCGTTAATTCAAATGTGACGACAATCGAAGTTGGTATTGGAGTCAAAGGCATTCCACCAACCGTCATTTTATAAAGATGTGGTGTCAGGAAATTAAATAGGCTGGCAATAACCAATCCTACCAACGCTCCCGCAATTCCGAAAATAGGAATATTTGTCCATGCTGCTGGTCTGCCAAGGATCTTTTCGCTAAAAGGCACGCCGGAAATAATTGAAATATCTTTTTCGGAAATTCCCTGGTGATGGAGAGTCTCAATTGCCTCTGAAGCCTGGTCAATTTGATCTTCTTTAAAAAGGACCATTCGAATATTTTTTTCCATAATCCCCTCCTATTCCAGCTCTGTAACTGATGGAATTTCTGTCTTTCCGACTTTTCTAAATGTATGTGACATTTGCCCTTCCTGCACTTCCCAGACAGGTACAAGCGGGATCAGTCTTGAAGCTAACAAATACAAAAAGATAAAGAGACATAATGTTCCTAGAACGATACTTATTTCAACAATTGTTGGATTGTAAATTCCCCAATCAAATGGGTTACGCTGATGACCTAACGTCAATGGAATGATCGTATATCTTTCTGCGAACATCCCCACGTTTACCAACAAGGTAATAATAAACATGATCCAGGGGGTTCTCCGAATTTTTTTATTCCATAGGAACAACCAGGGAATTGCCACATTGCATATCAACATAAGATACCAAACCCAGGCACTCGGACCGGTCGCATGAAGTGTCAGTAATTGTTTTAAAGCTTCTTCTCCTCCGTACCAGCTCAGGATATATTCGTTGAAGAAAAAATATGCCCATGCCATAGAGAAAATTAAGATCAATTTTCCAAGCCCATCAAAATGTTCCGGTCGGATAAAATAATCAAAATTTTTCATGGTTGAGCGAATGATATACAAAATCGTAACAACAGCAGAAACACCTGAAAGAATAGCGCCAATAATGAAGTAAGGTCCAAAAATGGTGGATTGCCACCCAACGACCATAGTTACCGCAAAATCCCAGGATACAATTGTATGAACCGAGAACATAACCGGAATGATGGCAAAAGCAAAAATTCCAATTGCTTTTCTCAGCCTTAACCATTCAGCTTCGGTTCCCCTCCATCCAAGTGAAAGGACCTTATAAATTGCATGCCGCCATCCAGTGGTTCGGTCGCGTGCCATCGCTAAATCTGGCATTAATGGTAAGAAAAGGTAAATTGTGCTGCTAAGTAAATATGTCGTGATGGCGAGAAAATCCCATACGAGTGGAGAACGAAAATTTGGCCATAACCAGCGGGCATTAGGGTAGGGGATCATCCAATAAAATACCCATACACGGCCAAGGTGAATTAACGGATAAAGTGCGCCTGCAGCCAATCCAAATGTTGTCATTAATTCAGCAGCCCTCGTAAAAGGTCGTCTGAATTCTGCTTTAAAAACCCGCAAGATTGCAGATACGAATGTGCCGGCATGAGAAATACCAATCCAGAACACGAAAGTTACGATGAATATACCCCAAAAGACCGGACGTCGAATTCCAGCTACACCCATTCCGTTTGCGATCATGTAACCCCAGGCACCAAACAATAGAACGACAACAGCAAGTCCAAAACCAATCAGAAAAACCCAATATTTTTTTGTGGTGGTGTGCATTGCATTCATTACCATTTGGTTCATTTCATCTCTTGGCATTGGATCAAGCATTAAATGCTCTTTACGCAATTCTTCTGCATTTGTTTCTTGGTGCTCGGTTGCTTTGGAACTATACAGGGGTTTTGCTTCAACTGCCATAGTTTTTCCCTCCCTTCAAATAGGTTACTCTGGAGTCCGTACCTAATTCCTCAAGTTCGCGGAACGCACGATCGCTTCTGGCGATTTGACTTACTCTGCTTTCAGGATCACTCAGGTTTCCAAAAACAATTGCATCTGTGGGACATGCTTGAGCGCAAGCAGGAACAACCTCTCCATCTGCAATTTCTCTACCTGATGCGGAAGCATTCTGTCTTCCCTTGACGATCCTTTGAACACAGAACGTGCATTTTTCCATAATTCCACGACGTCTGACACTTACATCGGGATTCAAATATGAATTCATCGGAGCTGGCAATTCATAATCGAACCAATTGAAAGTTCGGGCGCTAAATGGGCAATTATTTGCACAATAGCGGGTTCCAATACAACGATTGTAGACTTGCAGGTTGATTTGTTCCTGTTCTGAATGTACAGATGCAAATACCGGACATACTGGCTCACATGGTGCGTTACCACATTGTTGACAAAGCATCGGTTCGTGTGCGGGAGCAACTTCAGGATATTCACCCTCCCAATATCTACGTATCCGCATCCACTGCATCCCACGCCCATAAGCCATTTCGTCTTCCCCTACAAAAGGAATATTGTTTTCCATGGAGCATGCTGTTACGCAAGCCTGGCATCCGGTGCAGATATCCAGGTCGATAACCATACCCCATTTTTCTTTTCCTTCTTTCTCAGCCATGTTGGTTCTCCTTTTCCGCTTTACCTCTAATGTTCACCATAAACACCTGCTTTGCTTTCCTGGCGTGCCAATGGACGACGTTTTCCTGTCGGTGTTATGGACACTTTTGTTTCGAATACAGCCAAATTGCCGGCTTGATTCAAAAGACTTGACCAGATTTCAGCAGGGTTGCTTCCTCGACCTTCTGCATATCTTCCCAGGGCAGTATGTCCTTGACCGAAGGGCATAGCCACACAATCCGGACGGATGGCAGGATAGCGATAAACAACTACCTCAATGGATTCTCCCCCGGTAGTTGAGGCGACAGAAACAATATCATCATCATGAATTCCAAGTTTATCCGCAGTATCCGGATTTATTTCAATCCATGAATTCCAGGTTAAAGTCGTCATTGGATCTGGTGTTTCCTGCAACCATGGTCGATTTGCACCATGTCCATCGCCCATCTGTGTTCCAAACGTTATTAAGTGAAATTCTTTATTTTCACTTAATTGCTTTGGCAGTTTTAAATCAATTTTTTCGGACAATTGATTATTATCTTCCGGGATTTCCAAACCCATTTCTGGTTTCCACCATCCACCGTATTGGAGCCATTTACTCCAGAATGTTGGTAACTCAGGAGCATTGTAAAATCCACCAGAATCCAGTAATGGAGTGATTTTTTGCTGAAGAAAGTCCACTTCATCTGTATATTTTATTTTTGCAGAAATATCTCCACCAACCGAAGTTGCGGCTGCCAAAAATACATCAACTGTTGCTTTCGTATCATGGATCGGTTGAACGACAGGTTGAACGGAAGAAATGGCTTCGCGATCCGAACCTGCAAGAACTCGCTGATACCCAAATGATTCCAACCCGGTGTGATCGGGAAAAACGTAATCACTTTCAATAACCGTTTCATCCTCAAATGAAGAAAATGAAATTACAGTTGGAACTTTTTTAAGAGCTTCTGTAAAACCCAAAGATTTCGGAAGTTCAAAAACAGGGTTTGTACCATGAATAAATATTGTTGCGATATTCCCGGCATTCATTTCCTGGATTAATTTTGCGATTTCATCAAGATTTGTTGTGGGTGAATCGCCATTCGTTAAATATACACCTCCTGGAACTCCCAGGTTTTTATGAAGAATATTGAGACCAAGAATTGCTTTTGCTGTCTGGAGTCCATTTTCGGTCACTAATGCGCCACCTCCAGGTATTGCAATCGGGTGCTCAGCTCTGGCAACTATTTCAGCTATTTCCTGTAATTTTGTTTCGGATACTCCAGAAATTTTCGAAGCATCTGAAATTGTGATGTTCTCATACATTAACGGAATCGGTAAAGATTTGATTTGAGCAACGATTTTACCTATTGCCATAGCCAAATATCCTTCACTGCCAGGTAAAGCAGGCACCCAAAGATCTGCATTAGCACTGGTCAATGATTGTCGAGGTTCGAATGATATAAGGTATCCCCGTTTTCCAAATTTTTGTTTTCGGAAATTCTTGAATCCTCGACTATAAGCCAAAGGGGAGATCCATGTTTCTAAGAAACTTGCCCCGAAATTGAGTATTACATCTGAATTTGAAATATCAAAATATGGAAGATTGGGTTTTCCAAACATTTCTTCAGTGGCTTTTACTAAAGTAGCCCGACCTTCTAAAGTCGCCAAAGAGCTATAACGAAATGGTGGCATTGAGTTAGCAGCAGTGGTAATCTCTGTGACTAAATCAAAAAGGTGATCCGATGTCAACCCAAGTAAAAAGGCTACCTTGCCGGAATTAGCCAGACCATTTGTAACAACTGTTACTGCATCTTCCCAATTCATTGGGGTAATATTTTGTTCGCCTCGGGACCTCTTTTGAGGTCCACCAATTCTGTCGGGATTGTATAGACCCTGGACAGAAGTAAGACCACGGGAACATATTTTTCCCAGATTTACAGGATGATTCGGGTTCCCTTCAATTTTTATTGCCCGACCTTCTTGGGTTCTCACAATAATTCCGCATCCCGCCGGGCATTCCTGACAGGTAGTTGCATAGAAAGTGCTGACACCTGTTTGGTTATATTCAGGCATGTCAACATATGCATGGCGCACGACATATCTAGATGATGGTCCGCAGCCAGTCATCACAGCGGCTGCAGTAATCCCTAATCCTGATAATTTCAGAAAATCACGTCGTGATATATTATCGCTCATTCTGATGTTCTCCTCATTCTAATAATGGCAGGTCGCACAATCCGAAAGACGAACAAATTCTTCCGGCGTTGACATTTTTTGATGACAATCCAGACACCATCCCATATTTTGACCTTTTTGAGGTTCAGCCACTGTCATTGTTGTTAGATCACCATGGCAGGTTGAGCAAGATACTCCAGCTAAAATATGGGGTTGATGATTAAATTGAACGAAGTCTGGTTGAATCGCCACAGGGACCCAAGGAATGGAGAGTCCTTTTTCAGCATAATGTACAACTAATTCCATATCAGCATTTCTTGGTGTCAATTGTTGGTGACATCCCCAACATTTATCTGTTGTTGGCAATCCGGCACTAGGACCAGTTGCTGTTCCAGTATGGCAATATTCACATTGAGCGCCAAGTCCTACATGAAAATTATGTGGGAATTGTATGGGTTGTTCCGGAGGAATCTGAGTGAAATAAACACCACCGACAGCTCCTCCTGCCAAAATTAATAAAATGATTGCAACAGTAATGCGAAAACTTCCCCTTTGCCAGATAGGCACTTTAGATTTCATAAGCTTTCTCCTTTTTCAGTGAGATTACGATTTTTGATTGCGAATAAGCCAGACGAATAATAATATGACACCTATAAGAACTGCTCCCAAAATGACAGCAAATCCAAGACTAACCCCCATTGCGCCAAAGGCTGTTAAAATTCCTGTTAGGATATTTTTCGCGGGGCCACCTTTGTTTTCAACAGGGACTATTTCGTCTGGTGTCGTTTCTTTTACTTCCAGACCGGATGGCAATTTGCTTTGAACAAAATACAACACATCCCTTCCATCCTGTGGTGTCCAATCGATATTTACACCGATTGGCATTTCTGGTGCGCGTGCAGTACCAAATCTGGTTCTATGTAAAAAGCGCCATGGATCCTGGATGGCCAGTGTACCTAAAGATACGTCTGTCCCTTCATACCTGAATTTCAGGGCAGTTCCATCGTTGCCATGGCACGAAGCACAAACACTATCATATTTGGACTTTCCGTTCGTAAGATCACCAGAAATAACTTTTCTGGATACCATGTCAATGTAAATATTGTCATCAATCAAGCCATCTTTGATAAAAGCAGCTAAATCCGAAATATCTTGGTCACTTAACAGTTTACTGAAATCGTGCTTAGGTTCATTCGCACCTTTCAAAATAGCTGTGATTTCAGTTAGGCTGGATGTAGATTTGGCTAAAATACCAGGAAAACCTGTAGCATTTGCACCTGATTTTAAAGCCCCATCTTTTCCTTGATAATCCCATCCATGGCAGGTAACACATTTCCACGTGTCTTCTCCAGATCTGGTGTTCGTTTGTTGTTGAGACCAAAGTGGGTGATTCCCTTCTGGCACAACAGCATTCATAACGACTTTACTCCAGTCATCATATAATTGAGCACCACGCGATATCGCTTCTGTGTTTTGAGAACGTTCTCTCGCGAAAACCGGGGATTCGACTGCAACAATGGCCACGATTAAAAGAATAATGACCATAAGAGAACTAGACAGGGTGATGACTTTTCTCATTTGGTATCTCCTCTA
>PHBS01000256.1 GCA_002841995.1 Chloroflexi bacterium HGW-Chloroflexi-8 | reverse complement strand
TTACTGGCAAGAGCATATACGCCAGATCAAATTGCGCTAAAACTTGGGTTGACCGAAGCAACTATTCGATTACACATCAGTGCTTTGAAAAAGAAATTTTGCACAGATAGCCGTGACCAGATGATGGCGATGGCAGGTCAATTAGGCTTGTGCGATCCTTTTGGAACAAGCCCGGTCCATGATCAACAGGAGGATCAGGCACAGTCAAGATGATCTGATGAAATGAAGGGGGATTCGTTGTCAGATTGAAGAAAATATTATATGATTAGAGGCGAACATATTTTTCATATTCCACATCGAAATCCTTGAAAAGTAAAGCCACATGTCCAACTTTCCGGCCTGGTTTAACAGAGCATATAAACGATGGAGCCGATCCCAGGCGGGTGAGGAAGATTTCATAGCCTTTTGCGACTTGTTAGGCTATCCACCTTCCAAGGTATTAGGTTGGCTGCACGGCGAGTTTATTCCTGAAGGTCCAGAAGTCCTGAATATTGCGGGGACACTCGGAACAGAGGTTTATTCAACCCTTGGTCTGCCTGAAGTGGATCCTGAATTATTGATGATTTATCATGCCTTCTCTCATTTGCAAGGTGAGTTTAGAAGTCGCCTAGCTCAGGCACTTTGGGAAGCCGAAAAGGAAATGAATGAGAAGGGGATCTCAGCTAGTTCGCCGGAAGCAGGGGGAATACTCAGTGCTGCATTTGCCAAATGGGGGATTGCGCCAAACCCGAAGCAATAATCCCGATTTTCTTTGCTTGTTTGATTAGCAACTATCAATAATGAGTATATAATTTCTTATTACTCATTCTTTTGATTTAAAAGAAGGTACTATGGACGACTTTCCACGAGTACTTACGATTGAAGAAGCATCAAAATACCTTCGCATACCTCTTTCCACACTTTATAAACTTGCGCAGGATGGAAAAATACCATGCCAAAAAGTTGGCAGGCATTGGCGATTTAGAAAAGAAACGATAGATAAATGGTTGGGTGATCAGTTTAC
>PHBS01000175.1 GCA_002841995.1 Chloroflexi bacterium HGW-Chloroflexi-8 | reverse complement strand
TGTTGGCTATGATGGTTCTCGCCATTTTGATGCACATGCTTATCGAACCGAAGATTATGAAGGTGTAAAAGATTTTGCGCGTGGATGTATGCGTACTTACTTAATGTTAAAGGAAAAAGCTGCTGAGTTTAATTCCGATCCGGAAATCCAATCCATCCTTGCTGAAATCAATGCAGTAGATCCAGCCTTGAGTCCTTTATTTGGAAGATATTCAAGGAATAAAGCAAATTCATTAAAAGAAATCTCATTTAACCGAAGCGAAATATCCGGTAAGGGTTTGAAATACGAAAAACTAGATCAACTAACGATCAATTTATTGCTTGGTATGAAGTAAATCTTCGGAGGAAAATGAAAGTCTCCCAACAAAATAAAGAAATTCAGAAGAAGGTTCAAACCCTGGTTTCTCAAATGACGCTTGAAGAGAAATTAGCTCAACTCCAGGCATTTTGGATTTTTGATTTGCAAACAAACGGAAAAATGGACTTCACCAAAGTTCAGTCAAAATTAGCGCATGGGATTGGGCAAATCACCCGAACCGCAGGGGCTAACAATATCCTGCCAGAGGAGACAGCCAGGACGAATAATGCAATTCAAAAATATCTTAAGGAAAAAACGCGCTTAGGAATCCCGGCCATTGTGCATGAAGAATGTTGTTCGGGATTGATGGCGCCAGGTTCCACGATCTTTCCACAGATGATTGGTTTGGCTAGCACGTTTCAACCGCAGTTGGCCGGGGAAATGACCTCTGCGATTAAATTACAGATGCGCGCCACCGGAGCACATCAGGGATTGGCACCAGTATTGGATGTCGCCAGAGATCCGCGTTGGGGACGGATTGAAGAAACTTTCGGTGAAGATCCCACGCTGGTGAGTCAATTCGGAGTCTCTTATATCCGTGGATTGCAGGGTGAAAACCTTGCTCAGGGAGTTTTAGCCACCGGCAAACATTTTGTGGGTCATTCTTACTCATTGGGTGGACTCAATTGTGGGCCAGTCCTTCTGGGATGGCACGAAATATGGGATATTTACCTGGCACCCTTCCAGGCTGCTATTCGGGATGCTCATTTGGCAACAATGATGAATGCTTATCCGGAACTGGATGGTGAAGTTGTTGCGGCTTCAAGAAAGATATTAACAAATCTATTGCGAGAAAATCTCGGGTTTGATGGGCTGGTAGTCTCGGATTATGAAGCGGTTATGATGATTCACAATTACCATTATGCCGCCGAGACGAAGAAAGATGCAGCCATCAAAGCCTTAACTGCCGGGATTGATGTGGAATTACCATCTGTCACCTGCTATGGTGAAGATCTGATGGAGGCCGTTCGAAATGGCGAAATCGGATTAGAAACCATCGACGTATCGCTAAGCAGGCATTTACAGAAAAAATTTGAACTGGGATTATTTGAAAATCCGTATGTGGACGAAAGCAATGTCTTAAACGTTTTTGAGACACCTGATAATCGATCACTTGCTTTAAAAATCGCCAGTAAAAGTATGGTTCTTCTCAAAAATGATGGGGTTTTACCTCTGAATAAATCAATCCGAAAAATTGCTGTGATCGGACCCAATGCAGATTCAGCCCGTACATTAATGGGTGACTATACTTTTGTAGCCTGTGCCGAATTGAATGTCCAACTTGCTCCCCGAAATTCTGTATATGAGCAACTTACACGGCAGGATTTTGCAACCCCAACTGTAAAAATGGTTTCCATTCTTGATGGAATAAAGGAAATCGTATCCCCAACTACCATTGTTCAGTTTGCAAGTGGATGTGATCCGGATATGAAGGATGAAAGCGGGTTTTCAGACGCTTTAAAAATTGCTCAGGAATCGGATGTCGTGATTCTTGTTCTGGGAGACCTTTCTGGCCTGGCATTTTATTGCACAACAGGGGAATTCCGTGACCGAACGGATCTACGCTTACCAGGTGTTCAGGAAAAACTATTCCACCATGTTATTAAAACGAATAAACCAGTTGTCCTGGTGCTCAACAATGGGCGTCCGGCCTCCATTCCGGATCTGATTGAAAAATCGAACGCAGTATTGGAAGCTTGGATCCCCGGTGAAGAAGGTGGGCATGCTGTGGCTCAAGTCTTATTCGGTGATGAGAACCCGGGCGGGAAATTACCGGTGTCAATTCCCAGATCTGTTGGGCAGCTACCCGTTTTTTATAATCACAAACCTTCCGGAAGGCATTCAAACATCTATGGTAATTATGTAAATGAAGCAGTGACTCCCTTATTCTCTTTCGGACACGGGTTGAGTTACACGACATTTGAATACTCTGACCTGACGATTAGCCCAATCACTTTAGATTCCGGTAAAACCATTAATATCAGTCTGAAGGTAAAAAATACCGGAAAACGGTCCGGTGATGAAGTTGTGCAACTTTATATTCGGGATGAATTTGCAAGTTTCCCGCGACCGGTAAAAGAGTTAAAAGGTTTTATTCGTATGTCACTGGAAGCAGGTGAAACGAAAAGCGTGATTTTCCACCTTTCAACCGATCAACTCGCATTCTATGATCGTGATCTTCGACTTATTCTTGAACCAGGGAAGTTTCAAGTGATGATTGGAAGCAGTTCAGATGATATCCGATTGCAGGGTGAGTTTACTATTGGTGGAGACATTGTTGAAATAAAAGAGCGTGTATTTGTTTGTCCGGTTGATATTCAATAAACTATCTATGGAATGGGAGCAGGCAGGCTTATGAACTATTTTATGGGAATTGATGTTTCGACCACCGGCAGTAAAGCTCTTTTAATTGATCTGTCAGGTAATGTAATCGGAGTTCAATCTTTCCCACATAACTTATCCAACCCAAAGCCATTATGGTCCGAACAGGACCCTCTGGAATGGTGGGATGCAACGATCAAAAGCATCCAATCGGTGCTCAAATCAACCGGGATAAAACCAGAGTCGATCACAGCCATTGGATTAACAGGTCAAATGCACGGACTGGTTTTATTGGATGAAATGGGAAATGTGCTCAGACCAGCGATCTTGTGGAATGACCAACGGACTCAAGCACAATGTGATGAAATTCATGCAAGATTTGGCAAAGAAAGATTTATCCAAATAACCGGAAATGTATCATTAACAGGATTTACAGCATCAAAAATCCTCTGGGTTGCCGAGAATGAACCGGATGTTTATGCAAAGGTTAAGCACATTCTCCTGCCGAAGGATTACATTCGTTTCCGCCTGACCTGTGAGTTTGGAATGGACAAAGCGGATGGATCCGGGACAGTTTTGTTTGACCTTCAGAAACGTACCTGGTCTGAGGAAATTCTTTCAACTTTGGAAATTCCACGGGATTGGATGCCGCAGACTTATGAAGGACCAGAATTTACCGGTGTTGTAAGTAAAACTGCTTCGATGACAACCGGTTTGGCAATCAATACACCTGTAGCAGCCGGTGGCGGAGATCAAGCTGCGCAAGCAGTTGGCGTTGGCGCTGTTTCGCCGGGCATTATCGGATTGACTGTCGGGACTAGTGGGGTCATCTTTGCGGCAACCCCCTCGGCTTTGATTGAACCTGAAGGTCGTTTACATGCATTTTGCCATGCAGTACCCGGTATGTGGCATTTTATGGGCGTTATGCTTTCTGCTGCCGGTAGTCTGCAATGGTACCGCGATACACTAGCAAAAGACTTGTCTTTTGATGAATTGCTGGAAGAGGCAAAACAGGTTTCCGCCGGAAGCGAAGGATTGCAGTTCCTGCCTTATTTAAGTGGGGAAAGGACACCCCATCCGGATCCACTGGCACGAGGTGCATTTATCGGCTTAACCTTAAGACATCAGCGCGGACATATGACACGTTCCGTTCTGGAAGGTGTTTCGTTTGGTCTGAAAGACAGCTTTATATTGATCCAAAATGCAGGACTGGAAAAAATAGACCAGATTCGAGCCTCGGGTGGCGGAACGAAGAATGCTTTATGGCGGCAAATTCTTGCATCCACTCTCAATAGCGAATTGGTTACGGTCAATACAACCGAAGGAGCCGCATTTGGCGCTGCCCTTCTGGCCGGGGTTGGGGCTGGTGCCTGGAAGGATGTCATAACTGCATGTAACCAGACGATCAAAATAACGGGCCATACATCTCCAGACCCCATGCAAGTCGAGGTATACCAAAAATCCTATGAAATTTACAAAGCGTTGTATCCTGTGTTGAAAGACAGTTTTGAAAAAATGAACCTGCAGTTTGGATATTGAAAACTAATCATTAGAGGTAACATGTCAAATTTCGTACAATTTCCAAAAGATTTTCAATGGGGAACAGCAACTGCAGCCTATCAGATAGAAGGTGCAGTCAATGAAGATGGCCGCAGCCCTTCGATTTGGGATGTTTTTTCACATACACCCGGTAAAGTAGCCAATGGAGATACCGGTGATATCGCTTGTGATCATTACCACCTTTGGCGGGAAGATGTGGATCTGATTAAAAAACTTGGTATAAAAAATTACAGGTTCTCCCTGGCATGGCCGCGTATTCTACCCGAAGGTAAGGGGAAAGTAAATCAGAAGGGATTGGATTTTTACAATCAGATTATCGATGCATTATTAAAAGCAGATATCACGCCGATGATCACCCTGTATCATTGGGACTTGCCTGCCAGTCTCGCAGGTGGTTGGGTTAACCGATCTGTTGTCAATGCTTTTGCTGAATTTTCGGATGTAGCATCCAAAGCCTTTGGGGATCGTGTTAAAAGCTGGGTTACGATTAATGAACCATTTTGCCCAAGTATCGTTAGCTATAAAATGGGCAGACATGCACCCGGAGAAATTAATCATACCAAAGCTTTGATTGCTGCCCATCATCTTTTGCTTGCCCACGGAAGAGCTGTCCCGATCATCAAAGAAAATGTAAAGGATGCCAAAGTTGGAATTTGTGTTAACCTGGGTCCGGTTTATACAAAAGAGCGAACCTATGAGAATTTAGAAGCTGTACGACATGCAGAGGGCGAATTATGGCGCTGGTTCCTAGACCCTATCTATGGTCGCCATTATCCTGCCGATATGTTGGCGGATTTTGTAAAAATGGGTGTTTTGGATTCTACAGAACCTGAATTTGTTCGGAATGGCGATTTTGAGGAAATGTCAACGCCGACAGATTTCTTGGCCATTAATTACTACACACGTAATACCGTCATCGCCAGTGGCAATCAAAAATCCGACCCGAGTTCAATGATATTTATCCCTGCGCCCAAAGAAATTCAAACAGAAATGGGTTGGGAAGTTTACCCGGAGGGATTGTATGAGACCTTGGCGCGAGTGCATTGGGATTACAGACCCGGAGATATCATTATCACGGAAAACGGCGCAAGCTATTCGGATGGACCTGGTATCAGCGGGAAAGTAAACGATATAAAACGCATCGAATATTTACATGGGCATTTATTAGCAGTGGCAAAAGCAATACAAGCCGGAGTTCCTGTTAGCGGATATTATCTTTGGTCTTTGATGGATAATTTTGAGTGGGGATTTGGATATGATCAACGATTTGGAATCGTTTATGTCGATTTTAAGACACAAAAACGATATCCGAAAGATAGTGCTTACTGGTATCAGAAAGTAATTCAATCGAATGGGTTATCGGATGTTTGATCCGATGGGTACAAAGCAACGCCCCAATTCATGAATTGGGGCGTTGCGGTTCTTGTCTGTTTCAACGGAACATTCGGCTGAACAATGGTCGAAAAGCGAATAGCAGGACCTAGGGTCAGCTTTCAAAATAAATTGGATTGGAGAGCAATGCTGGAAGCATTGGAAGCCCAGGTAAAAATGCACGTAAAATTTCAATACGTGCAAAACCTGGTGATTTCATGGGGTAGTGCACATCCAGGTTTCCACGATTAGGAGCTTGAAGGATGACATCTGCATTGGTGTTTGTAATGACCCTGACGACATCACCGCTTAGCAAGCCATCTACTTTGACATGAGCTTCTTTCTCATCTTTCCATTTAACCGTACCACCTAAATGAATATCACCAGCTGAGAATTCTAAAACTGGCGCATTGGGAGCAAAAGCGAGGTAGGAAATCCCCTTTCGAACCGCATCCAGAATATCATCCGGGCTGGAAGACCAGGCTAAAACTGTAGTCGTTGGTCCACCCAGGAAGATAAACGGAGTATCGCGATGGTAATCGCTACCACCACACATTGGAATCTTCTTTCCGGAAACCAGCATATTGTGCCAGAACCCTACTGCCCGTATGTTTGATTCGCGCATGGGACCATTCCATACCTCAATACAGTCAAAAGGGAGTTTCGTCAGATCAAACTGAAAGCCGCACAATTCATCAAATGGATGATTGATTGAGATTAAAGCGCCACGCTGACGAGCTGATTGAAATTTGGAGGAGGCTTCCTCAAATGTGTTTGTGGCAAAAGGTTCGTCGTAAGGTTGATCGAGTCCCAGGAAATTGGCATGTCCCTGATAATGCGTCCATTCAATTCCCGGAATCAGGGTTAAACCTTGAATCTCCGGAAAGGATGCCTTAGAAACCATCTGGTTATGATCGGTGATCGCCAGAAAATTCAAGCCACTACCCATTGCTTTATAGGCTAATTCTGCTACCGTATAAACCCCATCGGATGCTAAAGTATGGGTGTGTAAATCACCTTTCAGATAACTTTCTTCCTTTTCGAAAAGTTCAATTTCATAAAACACATGGCAGCCTTGTGGAGCGATCTTGTATGCCCCTACCATAATCATCCACTCCCCTGCAACCAACTTTGTGGGATTATAGCCTGGTGTGGCATTGTTCTCGGTAACAAAGAAGTCCTTTTTATCTGAACCGGAGGCACCAACTTGTTTGCCGTTGGGAGAAATTAATCCCAGATCAATAATATTGATTTCTGGTTGGGCAACAAAAGTTCCTATCTGATTTTCATTTACATCCTGGTCATACCGCGGATAATCATAGGAAACATGCAGTCTACCGGTGTTTGCAGGAACAACAAAGGAAACCGTGAAATATGTTCCCTGCTGCGCTGGAGTGATATCCAATTCAATAATTTCTGTTGATTCCAAGGCTAATCTCCCCAAATTTCTGAAAGAAAACGCTGGATTTCCCTATCCCAAAAATACCAATCATGCTTTGCATCTTCTTCATGATAATCGACAGGAATTTTCATTTGCTGCAATGCTGCATAGACCATACGATTGAGTGGATAGAGGTCATCTTTTTGTCCACAGGAAAGGAATAGTCTTGGAAGTTCGGCAGGATTTTGAGCTGCTTTGGTAAACCAGGAAACTGGATCTAACTCACTGCCAGCAAGGTTTTTAAGATCACCAAACAGGTGCGCAAACTCCGGAATACGGGGATCATCTGGATTCGCCTGGATAAAAGCAAGAGAAAGAAAACCGGAAAAACTGGCCGCCGCGAAAAATCGTTGTGGATATTTGAAAGCCATTTTAAAGGCACCATAACCACCCATTGAATTCCCTGCAATCGCAGTATTTTCACGTGTTGGGGTCAGGTTAAATACATCCGAAAGGTATTGTGGTAATTCTTCCGCCAGATAAGTGAAATAATCCTGACCATTGGGTTGGTCGATATAAAAACTCCGGCTGACAGAGGGCATCACCACCACCAGGCCATAGTGAACTGCATAAGTCTCAATGGAAGAATAACGCTGCCAGGCACTGGCATCATCGCTAAGACCGTGCAGTAAGTAAAGAACTTTCCGGTCACGGACCGGGATATTTTTCATTTGTCCCGGGTCTGGAATAATGATGTTTAAAGGGAGATTCACTTTTGAAGTCTGTGGTACATGGTCAATACGAATGAGCGCCATATTAAAGTCTCCTGACTGCTAAATCTAGTTACTTGCTGGAATTGCTTCCGGCGATTTTCCGTTTTCTTTAAAGTCGATGAAAAATGAGAAAGCAAAACTAATGATCATCATGGCGGTCGGGAAGATCGTCAGCAAGAATCGGGCAGCATCACCGGGTTGACTTCCGGGATTTAAACCACTCTCAAATCCAAATAGTTTAAAGACCAGGAAAAATGCAAAACTGGTAAAAAGACCATTCAGGCGGTTCATAAAACCCAATGCATTTGAAATAATACCCTCCCGGCGAATGTTGTGCTTTTTTGTATCCTCGTCCATGATCTTTGCCCCGATCAAATCCATTGTCGTGATCACACCAGCAAATCCAAATCCGACCAGAATGCTGCCAATGATCGCTGTCACCAAATTATTGG
>PHBS01000174.1 GCA_002841995.1 Chloroflexi bacterium HGW-Chloroflexi-8 | reverse complement strand
CCCTTTTAGGTGAAAATGGTGCAGGGAAAACTACTCTGATGCGAATTCTGTATGGGTTATATCACCAGGATTCAGGCGAGATTCTAGTTGATGGTAAACCCATTCAAATTAATTCACCAAAAGATGCGATTGCAAACAATATTGGTATGGTTACACAACATTTTGCATTGGTACCACCAATGACTGTTGCGGAAAATATTGTATTAGGTTACACAGACAAATTCGTATTGGATTATGCAGCAATCGAAAAAAAAGTAAGCATTGCCGCTCAAAAATACGGATTGGATATTGACCCTAAAACGCTCGTAAAACACCTTTCGGTTGGACAACGACAACGTGTAGAAATCCTAAAAGCATTATATCGTGATGCGAAAGTACTTATTTTAGATGAACCAACAGCAGTATTAATTCCTCAGGAAGTAGAAATTCTCTTTGACACGCTCAGGAAATTATGCAAAGAGGGATTATCGGTAATTTTTATTAGTCATAAATTGGATGAAGTGACCAAGATCACAAATCGAGTTACAGTCTTAAGAGATGGAAAATCAATTGGAACTGTCGATACCGCTGATGTCACGCAAAGTCAATTAGCTTCAATGATGGTTGGGAGAGAGACATTCGGTATAAAAAGAGAAGGCCAAAGTGCTACTGATGCCCATGTCGTTTTGGATATTAAGAATCTGTGTGCTTTGGATGAACAGGGCTTACCTGCATTAAAAAATATAAATCTAGCCATCAAAAAAGGTGAAATCCTTGGCATTGCAGGTGTAAGTGGAAATGGACAAAAACAATTAGCTGAAGTATTGAGTGGGGTGCGAAAACCATCCAGTGGCGAGATTGAACTGGATAATACCAGCCTGATTGGAAAAAATGCAAATGAATTCACGAATGCTGGGATGGGTCGTATTCCTGAAGACAGACATGAAGGAGTCGTTGGTGATCTAACCGTTTATGAGAATCTTGCACTTGAACACCTTGATAAATTCTCAAATAATGGTTTCCTTGACCGAAAAGCGATTCAGGCAAATGCAGAATCACTCATCGAACAATTTCAAATTAAAGCAAAGCCGGGCGATAAAATTCGCACTTTATCTGGCGGAAATATGCAAAAAGTATTACTTGCACGCGTTCTAGCCACGAAGCCAAAAGTCGTCCTTGCCCCACAACCAACCCGCGGATTGGATGTAGGCGCGACTGATTATGTGCGCGAACAACTTCTTGTGCAAAAGAATAATGGAGCGGCAGTGTTGTTAATCTCTGAAGATCTGGATGAAATCCTTTCACTCTCAGATCGTATAGCTGTTATGTACGAAGGAGAGATTGTTGGATTACTTCAAGCCCATGAAGCAACACCAGAACGATTGGGACTCTTGATGTCAGGCGCAGTGAAGGAACTATAAGATTATGGAAAACACAAAGAAAAGATTCCGCTTCGTCAAAACAAATAATCCGCCTTTCTGGGTAAAACCATTAATTCCAGTGTTAGCTTTAATTGGTACTTTTATAATTACCTCTGGATTAATCCTTTGGGCGAAAGCAAATCCATTTGACACTTATTTTCAGTTTTTGATTGCTCCTTTATCAAATCGCGTATCAATACTGGAGATTTTAGTAAAATCAACTCCTCTTATTTTATGTGGTGTTGCCGTTACATTTGCATTTTCAGCATCCTATTACAATATTGGTGCTGAAGGGCAATTATATGCCGGCGCAATTGCAGCTGCTGGTTTAGGACAAATTTTATTTGACGTTCCTGCCTCAATCGCAATTCCAATAATGATAATTGGTGGATTTATTGCAGGTATGGCATGGGCATTGATTCCCGCTCTTCTTAAAGTTAAATTAGCCGTTGACGAAGTCGTTACGACCTTATTGATGAATTCAATTATGGCTTACATTGTTAGCGCGTTATTAAATGGACCGTGGCGCGACCCAGTCTCGGGTTGGCCACAATCAGCTGAGATTTCCCCAACTGCCATGTTTTTTCGAATCGTACCAAGATCGCGACTTAATCTTGGGTTCATCATCGCAGTAGTCTCGTTAATCATTCTCTGGGTGGTACTATCCCGAACTTCCTTCGGTCTTCGCATGCGTGCGGTAGGTTTGGGTAAACCGGCAGCTAATTTTGCCGGTATTGATGTATCCAACACAATCTTAAAGGCAGCATTAATTAGCGGTGGAATTGCCGGATTAGCTGGGGTAGCAGAAGTAGCTGGCATTCAATTCCATTTGATTGGTGAACTTTCATCGGATTATGGCTATACAGGAGTCATCATTGCGACTTTAGGTTCTTTAAATGCTTTTGGTGTTGGGTTGGCTTCTCTATTCTTCGGCCTAGTTGACCAAGGCGCTCAAACCGTATCACGCACTCTGGGTGTTCCTGTCTACCTCGGCGAAGTGACTCAATCAGCAATGTTGCTTGTTACATTAGGCATGTTGCTCCTGCAGCGTTATCGGATCCGGAGGATGTAATGGAAATATTTTTAGTAAATTTAATTGCTGCTACTTTTCGTGTATCGACACCCATCTTGCTTGCTGCACTTGGTGAGACAATAAATGAGAAGGCTGGGATCTTAAATCTTGGTATCGAAGGCATCATGTTCTTTGGTGCTTTTGTCGGATTCTTTGCAGCGGATAAAACTGGTTCTTTATGGATCGGGTTATTATTTGCCATCTTAAGTGGTGTTTTAGCTGGCCTTTTAATGGGATTGTTATCTGTTACATTAGGAGTCAATCAACATGTTTCCGGGTTAGGGATTACACTACTATTGACTGGATTATCCTTGTTTGGTTTTCGACTTGAATATGGAGGAAGTTCAACCCCTCCTTCCATTGAACCTTTTCAACAGTTGACTCCTTTGGCTAACGTACCGATTTTAGGGACATTACTACAACAATATGCTTTCACTTATGTCGCTTTTCTTGTGATTGTTCCTCTGGCGTGGTGGATATTATACAAAACACGATTCGGTTTACATATTCGCGCAGTCGGCGAAAATCCGGAAGCAGTCGATGCTGCTGGAGTGAATGTCGCAACAATTCGTTATTCTGCACTTGCAATAGGTGGAGGTTTAATGGCTGCTGGTGGAGCTTTCCTATCTCTGGCTTCGCTTGGCGCTTTTAGCCATGGCATTATTTCTGGTCGAGGTTGGGTAGCAATCGCTATTGTAATTTTTGGTAATTGGGTACCGCTAAAATGCATGTTTGGTGCATTAATTTTTGGTGGTGCAAATGCACTACAATTAAGATTACAAGCTCTAGGTTTTAATCTGCCGATCCCTTATGAATCTTTCCTGGCATTCCCTTATATCGTGACCATCATTGCATTAGTGCTAGCCGGAAGAAATGCCTCTTATCCAGCTGCACTTTTAAAACCCTATCGACGTGAATGATTTTTCGGAATTGAGACAATAATTACTAGGAGATATATTATGGAATACAAATATATTGGTAAATCATATATCCGCCCTGATGCAATTAGCAAAGTAACAGGAAAAGCAATTTATCTTGACGATATTCGATTGCCCGGCATGTTGCATGCAGCTATCCTACATCCGGAATATGCTCATGCAAAAATAATTAATATTGATACATCTCAGGCTGAATTGATGCCTGGTGTCGTTAAAGTTGTGACCGGTAAAAATTGTAATTTCCATTACGGTGACAATATAAAAGATTTAATTCCAATTGCTGTAGATCGAGTACGTCACATTGGTGAACCAGTTGCCGCAGTGGTTGCAGACACTGTTCAAAATGCACAAAAAGCTGTTGAAAAAATCAGAGTAGTGTATGAACCATTGCCTGTTTATGTTGACGCAAGAGATGCTATAAAGAAAGATTCAACACTGATACATGAAGAAAACGGCGATTATTGGCATTTACCCACATTAAATCCACAACCTGGTACAAACGTAGCAAATTTATACCAGCTCAAAAAAGGTAAGGGATCTGGTGGTTTTGAGGATGCAGATGTCGTAATAGAGGAAGAATTTTTGTATCCTTTGGGTTCATGTGCTGCCATAGAGACGCATGGTTCGATTGTCTGGTTCAAAGAGGATAACACAATCGAAGCATGGTCATCATCAATTTGTCCCTTCATTATTCGTGATGATCTGGCACATTCTTATGGTATCCCGGTTTCACAGGTTCGTGTTCATATTCCTGAAATCGGCGGTTGTTTTGGATACAAATCTGATATCACAGTTGAACAAACCATAGCCTACATTGCCAGCTTTGTCCCAGGATACCCGGTTAAATGGGTTGCCTCGAGAGCTGAGGATTTTACCAGTACCCTTCTTGGGCATGGAATCCGAACCAAAATGAAAATAGGTGCCAAAAAGAATGGAAAATTAGTAGCCATTAAAGCTGAAATTCTTCATTCTGGTGGCGCTTATGCTGATACCTCAGTAAATGTAACAATTGCTGCAACCCACAACTGCACCGGTCCATATGAATTTGAACATTGTGATTTAACTGGTCTTACTGTCTATACGAATACTCCCCCGGTTGGAGCATTCCGGGGATATGGACATCAAGAGTCTCAATTTGCTACAGAAAGAATGATGGAACTCCTGGCTAGAAAGCTGGGGATGGATTCTTTCACACTGCGAGAAATGAATTACTTGTCCGAAGGGAAAGTGAATTCACTGGGTGAGACAATGTGGAAATTGAATGGTGATATAAAAGCGTGCTCAGACAAAGTTAAAGATTCTGTATTCAGCAAAGATAAACTTAACGAGGATGAAAATTATTTTTATGGACGCGGATTTGCAGCGGTAATGAAATCTCCCAAAGGAGCACCATTTTCAACAAAAGGCTGCTATATCAAAATGAACATCGATGGCAGTGTGAATATCAATATGGGTGGTGCCGAAGTGGGACAAGGTCTACGCACAATTGTTGCACAAATTGCAGGAGAAGCTCTTAAAATTGCTCCCGAAAAAATTCGAGTGTACACCGAATTGGACACTCAATTTTCTCCATACGAATGGCAAACAATTGGATCCATGTTCACAACTCAGGGTGGCAGAGCAATCATTCGAGCTGCTGACAAACTGATCCTTATCCTCAAGCAAACCGCAGCACAAGTACTAAAGACCGATGTAGATTTTTTGGATTATGATGGTGAATTTGTATTCTTAAAGAATGATCCAAGTGTTCGAGTTTCAATCGAGGAAATTGCAAGAGGTTATATTACAAGTGATGGCATTACCATTGGTGAAGTTGCTCAATCTGTTTCGGATGCGAGGTTACCACGCTATTCCAATCCGGATAAAAATGGCCAGGGTAGTATGGGCGTTGAATACACCTTTGGTGCGCAGGCAGCTGAAATACGGATTGAAAAAAAGACCGGAAAAATATTTGTGGATCACTTCACATCTGTTTTTGATGTGGGTCAGGTGATAAACCCCCTCCAAATTCGAGGATCTGTTTTAGGCGGTGTCACAATTTCTGTTGGTGCAACACTGTATGAAAAAGTTGAATTCGATACCGAAGGAAAAATCCTTAATCCTCAGTTTTTCCAATATCATATTCCAACCAATAAAGAAGCACCAAAACAAACCATTGAATTTATTGAAAATCCAGGATCTGTCGGACCATTTGGCGCTAGAGGTATCGGTGAACATCCAGTAATTGGGCCAGCACCAGCAATACTTAATGCAATATATGACGCAGTAGGTGTTGATTTCTTCGAAATACCAGTTACGCCAGAAAAAATGAAAAAAGCGCTTCTAGAGAAACAATAAGGAGTATTGATAATGGTAGAAAAAATTTCTTTTTCAATTAATGGACAACCACGTGAAGTTGAAGTGGATCCTGAAATGATGCTTATTGATGTAATACGTGAAGTTCTCAGTTTAACCGGTACGAAACATGGATGCGATAACGCCACGTGTGGAACATGTACAGTCATCTTGAATGGAAAAGCTGTTAAAAGCTGCAATACACCCGTAAAAAAGGCTTCTAATGGCACTTTACTAACGATTGAGGGATTAGCAAAGGGAAAAGAACTGCACCCAATCCAAAAATCCATCGCCGAATCCGGAGCAATTCAATGTGGCTTCTGTACACCTGGAATTGTAATGGAGCTTTATGGTTTACTTGAATCAAAACCAGAGGCTTCTGAGACAGAAATTAACAATGCACTTAATAAACATTTATGTCGCTGTACAGGATATGAACCGATCCAGGACGGTGCATTAATGGCTCAAAAAATTATTATTAATCGAAAAAATTATTGATTGGAGGCTGTAAATGGATTTTGATATTTTGATTAAAAATGCAATTACGAGAAATTCGCATGGAGAAAAAGTACAAATTGCGATATCAAAAGGAAAAATTGTTGGAATCGCAACGGAGATTAAAGGGTCTGCAAACCAAACGATCGATGCAAAAGGTAATCTCGTTTCAGAATCTTTTATTAATGGTCACTTGCATTTGTGCAAAGTTTACACGTTAGAAATGATGGACGATGAAGCCATGAGCGCCTATACCGACGGTTCAATGGGCGGCGCTATGACTGGCATCGAATTAGCAGCAAAGGTAAAAGAGAAGTACGACGAAAAATGGATTATCGAAAATGTCCGAAAAGCTGCCAATTTAGCTCTTAAATTCGGGAATACTCATATCCGAGCCTTTGCAGACACAGACACAAAAGCAAAATTAGAGGGCATCAAAGCTTTGCTTAAAGCTCGCGAAGAATTCAAAGGCAAAGTAGAAATCCAGGTTGTTGCTTTCCCACAAGATGGTGTCGTCCGGGATCCTGGTGCTGAAGCTTATGTGGAAGAAGCCTTGAAATTGGGTGCAGATGTTGTTGGTGGAATTCCATGGATTGAATACACGGATGCAGATGCGCAAGAACATATTGATAGAATGTTCGCTTTAGCTAAGAAATACGACAAACCGATTTCAATGTTGATCGATGACGCGGGAGATCCAACCCTTAAAACCCTGGAAATGCTCGCAGTGACCACCATCAAGAATGGTTGGGAAGGACGCGTTACTGCTCAACACTGTCGTGCAATGGCCCTTTACCCGGAGCCTTATTATCGCAAAATCGAACACTTATTAAAACGTGCAAAAATTGGAGTTGTTTCTGATCCTCAAACCGGGCCATTATATGCAAGAGTAAAAGATATGTATAAATCTGGTGTTCGTATTGCTCTTGGACAAGATGATATTTCGGATGCCTATTATCCTTTTGGCAGAAACAACATGCTCGAAATTGCTTTTTTGGCATCCCATTTAATGTGGATGAATAGCAGAAATGATATGGAAGTCTTATACGACCTGATCACGACAAATGCAGCGGAATGCCTTAACATAAAAGGACATAAACTGGAAGTTGGCGGAGATGCAGATCTAGTTGTTCTGAACGCAAATTCAATTTGGGAAGCAATCAGAAATCATGAAGCACCTCTTTACGTCATCAAAAATGGGATAGATGTGACGGCAAAATAAATTATCTTACTCCTCCTCATCGAACGCTGAAATGAGGAACACTAACCACCCGAGTTTATCATTTTTCTCGGGTGGTTTATTTTTTGATTTGTTCCCCCAACTCCATCTTTATGATATAATTTTGACGCCTTTAGGGCTCGTAGCTCAGCGGCAGAGCGCGCGGCTCATAACCGCTTGGTCGAAGGTTCGAATCCTTCCGAGCCCACAAAAAATCCCTTTGATGAAACAAGGGATTTTTTTATTTTTAATCGTATTAACTCTTTTAATCATAATATTGAAAAGATGTTAAGAAATTGATGAAATAAACCTGACCCCATTTGGTAACTAGTCAAATTCATATTTCCGAAGGAGTCGCATTTAGAAGTTCTGAAAAATACATAAAAAATTGTTGGATCAATTAATAATAATTATTGTAAACAATCAAAATGATAAATGATTAGTGGTCTTAAAAAAAAATCGGGAAAATCAATTCCCGATTGTTTTGAAAACTATCTAATAGAGCTACTTCTTTTTGTCACCAGGTAAAAACCGGGTTACTTTTGTGCCACAGTTTGGGCAGACACCCTGAACCATTTTTCGGCCGTTTTCAGTGGTTTTTACTTCGCCATTTTTGACAACAACTTTTTTACGATCTTTAACACAATATCCTTCAAATTCCATGGTATTTTCTCCTTATTTTTTTACAAAAATAGTTCTAAAGAATTGATCCTTTTCAGAGGTTGATATAAACCAATTTCAAAGGTGCTAATAAGTATTT
>PHBS01000005.1 GCA_002841995.1 Chloroflexi bacterium HGW-Chloroflexi-8 | reverse complement strand
GGCGGGATGCAAACCGATATTATAGCAAAAGCAATCACAATGGTCAAGATACCAATATTAATTACATTTTGGCTGATTCTGACCTTACAAAAGATAATAAAATATTAACTCACTCCATTTTCTCTAAATACCCATCCGGTATTCGTCCATCTTGCCTTTCTTAGTGGAATAATTTTTCCGCTAATGGATTGATCAGCCCCAATTTCAATTAAACCTATTGTCGGACCCGAACCATCATTACCGGAATCATATGCTGAACCTGAATTAAAGAACAAACGGTTATTAATCCAACGATTTTCAATTTGGTGTGTGTGTCCAAAAACAATGATCGTTGCGTCATCAATATATTTCTTTAGGTTACGATAATATCGTTCGAAGTGATAACCAAAGAGAACATAAGGAATTTTATCTGCTAAATAGAAAAATAAGCTTCCGTGTCCATGGTTTAGGCAAACCCGGACATTATTAAAGGAAATATACTTCACAGTTTCTTCATTTTCTTTCTTAAACCAATCTCTATTTCCTTTTACTGAAGTGCAAGGCGCAACTTTTTCAAGTAGTTCTATGACCGTTGGTGAAGAAATATCTCCAGCATGCAATATGTGATCAACTTTAAGGTCGGTAAAGATAGGTATCACATCCGGATGCAAATTGCCAACGCGATCTGGAACATGGGTATCTGAAATTATACCAATACGAATTATTGACTCTTTTTTTTTGTTGTCGTCCAAATTGCTCACTTTGATCATTTACAATTATTAAAAAGTACAACTTCGACTTTATTAAAGGAAGGAAGTTGAATTATAACGGAGAAATCTGTAATAATTTGATCAAAAATAAGTAATTGGAAATACAAATCAATTAATCATGTCGTAATAACTGATTGATTTCAAAAATTGCTTGCTTTGTGGAGTGGTAATGGACAGTCAGCATACCTAAAGATTTTGCTGCATTAATATTTTCTACAAAATCATCAATAAAAATCACTTCATTCGGATCAACGTCAAATTCTTTAAGAATTGCCCGGTAGAATTTTAAATCAGGTTTTGCTATTTTATATTCAGCTGAGAAAAAAACAATATCAAATAAATTCAAAAAATCATAATGGTCCGTCAACCATTTTCGAATATCACTCATGGCATTAGAAAGCATTCCAAACCGAAATTGATTTTTTTTTGACGAAATAAATTCAGCGAGCTCCAGGTCCAATTCATCCCCACCCCAAAATGCTTCCTGAAATTCCCTAATTCCAAAATCCGGATCACCTAAACACTTGAGCACATTCATAAAATGATCAGTTTCTGAAATTTCTCCAAGCATTGCCTTTTGGGACGAATCAGACCCATAAACGATTTTATCGATCTCATCATAGGATTTATTAAATTTTTTGGCAAGTTCTGTTCTTCGTGCCCGATCAACTGTTTTAATCAAAACACCACCCATATCAAAAATAATAACTTTTATTTTTTGATCCGCCATTATTATCCCTTATATATTCAAAATAAATTCTTCATGCAACAAACCGGTGGAAAATTCATTTAATCATCGTTTGACCGGACGTTGTTTTTCAAGCATTTTCCATTTTTTGAAAAGCATCCTGCCATTCATACCTGGTTATTCCCATAAAAAGGAGATCCCATCTGCGACCTTCTCGACTTAAAAATTCCCTCAATCTACCTTCATGCTGAAAGCCACATTTTTCATAAGAACGAATAGCCCTCGTGTTGTACTCAAACACCGTTAATGATACTCGATGAAAATTTAGAATCTCAAAAGCGTATCTTAAAATAATCCTCATCGCATCCGATCCATAACCCTTACCCCAGTATTGCGGATCACCAATGCCCAAACCAACAAATGTATTTGTGAATTGTCCTGAAAAGTCGCCCAGGCCAATATCACCAAGAATAGTACCATCTTCAATAGACTGAATACCAAAAGACACAAAATCATGAGCCAATTCGTTTTCTTCAATCCATTTTTTCGTTGCGATCGATGAAAATTGTCGTGCTGGATCGCTGTCCAGCAATCTGGAATACTCACTATTTCGATGCCAGAGTGAAAATAATATCGAGTCTCGTTCCGCATCGATTGGAACTAATCTAACTTTTTCCCCTGTAAGGATATCTTGTTTTTCTATCAATTAAGCCTCCAGTTTTTGAGACCAACTTGGTCGCAAAATTCCATAAACATATCGATCCCAATATTTATTATTAAAAAATTCAGCCTCCCGGAATATTGCTTCCCTTAAATATCCAACCTTCTTAAGACTTAAATCCAATTCTTCTTCAAATTGGCTGATATAGCAATCAATCCGGTGCAAATTCAACTCGTGGAAACCATAATATGTCAATTTTTCAATCAGTTCTTGTTCGACTTTTCCCAAATATTCGGGATGCCCAATTGCAACTTTAATTTCTCCACATTGATCGTTCCAGAATACCCAATCAAATCTGGCATAACCAATTAATTGTGAATCGACTTTTGATCTGACAGCAAAATGAAATTTATTCCGACTCTCATCTGCTTTTTTTTCCAATTTTTCATAAGTTTTTTTCATTTCATTTTTTGATAATGGTTTGACAATTCCCTTACACCAATATCTCGCATAACGTAAATCCTGGGTGAAAAGAGAATCTGTCTCCAAGTCTTTTTCGTAATCAATTTCAGTCAACAAGCAATTTTCAGTTTCGAATAAAGGATATTTCATCATAAGCTTAGCTCCCAAATTAATTTGTCAATTTCAACAGAGTTTCATCAGGTGACAATAGTCTACCAATCCGGATTTTTCCATATATTTTCGAATATAGAAAAAGTACTCCGGATTGGTTTATTAAGCTAAAAATAATCATGGTGATCAGACTCCCAATAATTGATCGAGAGGGATACTTTTCGATTGGATGATATTGCCACATAAATCAGAAACCTCCAAATCTATGACTAAATTTCTAAGATCGTCTATTTTTTTCGTCAAATATGGTTCTTCAAACAATTCAGCCAAATCGAAGCACATCATTTTGGAAAACATTCCAGCCTTTATATCCCGAACCATCTGATCAAACGCAGTAAATTGATTATTTTGATCACACTTGATATCAAAATAAATCGCTACCAATTTTTCTTTATCTAAAAATTGGGAAATATGATCCAGGCAGAGATATAAGCGATGTTTAGCTTCTACACAATATGGTTTTGAGTTCTGCATGGAAGCGCGAATATATAAACCAAATGCAAATTCGTCTCCGGCATTTTTGAAATTTAAATATTCTTGTTGGTGTGTATCTTTTGTCAGTAATCTAGTAAACATTTCTGGCCTCCTTATAAGGGTAGGCAATTCGAACTTCATTTCTACCAATAGGCTTTTTAGCCTTGACAACGATGATTACGGATCTAGAGAGTTTTCCATTTTTTCCTCATTAACAAAAAAACCACAGATTTTCCGTATCCGTGGCTTTACAGGTGTATTAAAGGGTATTAAACAAAAAAGCCACGGGGTCTTGCAGCCCGTGGCCATTAATTACACTAGATATTAATGACGAACAGGCGCACTACGAGAAGGAACGGCAACTCCGCCAGAAAAACCGGCGAGATATGCAGCGTATCCAATTTTAGCGATAAACATTTTAACCATCAGTGCGCTTCCTTTCTTTATAAGATGAAACAAATATTAGCATAATTACAGGTAATTTGTCAAGGAGTATTAGAAATTCATTAACAAGTTTTTTGCAAAAGAGTTTAGAGAAAATAATGACTTTTCAACCTTGACGCAAGGCTAGAGTGAGATAAAATTAGTACTGTTGGGGCGGTGGCGGAATAGGCAGACGCAACGGACTTAAAATCCGTCGGTGGTGACACTGTGAGGGTTCGACCCCCTCCCGCCCCACAATAAAACGTACAGTTGATGTACGTTTTTTTTGTTGTTATGATAAGAAAGTAATTCTTGATACCTTTCCAAAATCCAAGGTAAAAACTTCTAATAAATCATATGGAGTGTAGACAATGGCAACAATAAAGTCAGAGTTCTTGCGTTGTAAAAGGATTGCTGTGTATGGTGTATCCAGGTCGGATGCAAAATTCGGAAATGCGGTTTTTCGGGAATTGAAATCACGAGGATATAAAGTTTTTCCTATCCATCCCGACATGGAGAAAATTGACGAAGATCCCTGTTACAAATCGATTTCAGAAATTGAGCCTGCCGTGGATGGCGTATTAATCAATGTAAAACCTACCAAGGTTGTGGAGATTTTAAAGGATGTAATAAAATCCGGGGTAAAAAATGTATGGCTTCAACAAGGTTCGGAATCGGAAGATGCGCTTAAATTTGCCCAAGATAATAACCTGAATGTGTCATCCAATGGATGTATATTAATGTATATGGAACCTGTGAAAGGGTTGCATTCAGCACATCGCTGGATATGGCGATTAATTAAGCAATATTAATGGGTCTATTGTATATCCCTTATATTAACAAATTGATTCATACTGAATTATGATAATCAAGTAAGTTAATGCTTGATTTAATATACAACCTAATCTTTAATTAAACTGAGAATATATGTGAATTAAAGATATAAACGGCCAACTTTAAAAGGAGAAACAAAAGATATGAGTAAAAATGTTTTTGACGGAAAAAAGCCATTTACGCCTATTAAACTCAAAAGAGTAAAACCGGTCCCTTCAGATATCGATATCGCTAAAGCATCTGAATTAAAACCAGTGACATTGATTGCAGAGGAATTGGGACTTTTGCCTGGTGAACTGGAACAATATGGTCCATATAAGGCCAAAGTAAAACTTGAGATATTGGAACGGCTTAAAGACCGCAAAAATGGGAAGTATATTGATGTGACTGCAATCACACCAACCCCCTTGGGTGAGGGAAAAACAACCACGACAGTAGGTTTGAGCCAGGCATTAGGTGCTCACCTGGGAAAGACAGTCCTCACCTGTATCCGCCAACCCAGTCAAGGTCCAACTTTCGGTATAAAAGGCGGGGCAGCTGGTGGTGGTTACAGCCAGGTAATCCCAATGGACGAGTTTAATTTACATCTTACTGGTGACATTCATGCAATTACTGCAGCAAACAACCTTTTGGCAGCTGCAATCGACGCGCGGATGTTACATGAGAGTTCACAAACTGATGATCGTTTATTCGCTAATTTATTTCCAAAGGATAAATCTGGGGCACGACATTTTTCAGTTGGTATGCAACACAGAAAGAAAAAATTAGGGATTACCACAGCTGATCCCGACCAAATGACAGCAGAAGAGAAAAGCCGGTTTGTTCGTTTGGATATTGATCCAGATTCAATCACCTGGAAGCGTGTTATGGACACAAATGACCGATTCTTACGTGGCATCACCGTAGGCGAAGGTGCAGACGAAAAAGGCCATGAGAGAAAAACCGGGTTTGATATCACCGTTGCCAGTGAAATTATGGCAGTATTAGCATTAACGACCGATTGGAAGGATATGCGAGAGCGACTCGGGCGGATGGTTATCGGAACAAGTAAAAAAGGAGAAGCCATAGATGCCAATGATATTGGAGTCGCAGGTGCTTTAACGGTTTTAATGAAAGATGCAATAAAACCAAATCTCATGCAGACTTTGGAAGGAACACCAGTATTCGTGCATGCCGGTCCTTTTGCCAACATCGCGCATGGTAACAGCTCAATTTTGGCAGATAAAATCGCTTTAAAACTAGCTGATTATGTAATCACAGAATCTGGGTTTGGCGCTGATATGGGAATGGAAAAGTTCTTCGATATCAAATGTCGATATTCAAAGCTTGTCCCGGATGTCGTTGTTTTAGTGGCAACGATTCGCGCATTAAAAATGCATGGTGGTGGACCAAAGGTTGTTGCTGGACGACCTCTCGACAAAGAATATATAGAAGAAAATCTCCCGTTATTAGAAAATGGTCTTTCCAATCTTTTTCATCACATAAAAATTGCCAAAAAATATGGGGTTCCTGTTGTAGTAGCAGTAAATCGTTTTTACACCGATACCCAAAATGAACTCGATCTCGTGTGTAAAATGGCTGTCGAAAAGGGTGGGGCAGAATCTGCTGTGGTATCGGAACATTGGGAATTTGGTGGTGAAGGCGCCGTGGAATTAGCAAAAGCAGTCATTGCAGCTGCTGAAAAACCACATGATTTCCATTTCTTATATCCGCTGGAATTGAGCATTAAAGAAAAGATTGAGACAATCGCAAAAGAAATTTATGGAGCAGATGGTGTCGATTATTCTGAAATCGCTGAAGAACGCATTGCAGATTATGAGCGGTTAGGATTTGGAAGCAATCCAATTTGTATGGCAAAAACGCATCTTAGCCTGAGCCATGATCCCAGTCTCAAAGGAGTTCCTAAAGGTTTTAGAATACCTGTCAGTGATATAAAAGCATCCGTTGGCGCAGGTTTCCTATACCCATTGTTAGGAGAAATGCGAACAATGCCTGGTCTTCCGACCAGACCCGCATTCTATGATGTTGATTTGGATACTGAAACAGGCGAAGTTTTTGGGCTGTTTTAGGGTTAATATCTAAAAATAGCCGTCTTCAAAAAAGACGGCTATTTTTTTATTTTTTCACTAATTTTTGTTGGAGCGCCATAGCCACAGCTTCCGTGCGGCTGGACACACCTAATTTTGATAAAATACTGCTGACATGAAATTTTACAGTGGATCGGCTGACAACCAATCTTTCGGCGATGTCAACATTGCTAAGGCCATCCGTCATTAATAACAGGACTTCCTCTTCACGATTTGTGAGTCCATAATCAGGTTTTTCAGGTCGAACTGCAGCATGAATGAGTGCCTGGGCTGCTTCAGGAGCAAGTGTTGGTTTCCCTTCATAAGCTGCCCGAATTGCATTTGCAAGTTCATCGGCCGAGATATTTTTCAGTAAATAACCAATTGCACCTGCTTGTAATGCTCCTTGAACAAGTTCTTCTTCTTTAAAGCTTGTAAGGGCTACAACTTGTATCTGAGGCCATCTTTCTCGAATTGCTTTAGTTGCGGCTGCCCCATCCATTACAGGCATCACTAAATCCATTAATATAACATCAGGCATAATGGTTTCGCAAAGCATCAAAGCTTCCTTCCCATCTTTTGCTTCAGCAACCAATTCAAGGTCATCAAAAACATATAAAAAAGCACCCAATCCACTTCTTACAACAGCATGATCATCTACTAACATTACACGGATCGGCCGATCACTTCCCATGTGATTCTCCTTATAATGAAATCCTTTATTCCCTTGATATCTGGATTTCAACAATGATATTATACCCAATACCTGAGATAATTTACCAAAAATACATATACAAGATAAATAATGATCTAAATTTTATTATCTATTAATTTTTAAGGTAAATATCAGGGAAAAAATATTTTTTTCATTTCTATCAACCTGGAAGTATTTTACTTTTTCCACATATATTCAATTATTTTAGAGAAATTTCAAGTAAAATTTTCGGATAGAATCAGTGCTATAATAAGTCTCAATCTATTTTAAAGGAGTATCCCTATGCGTTTCGGACCTACTGAATTAATCATAATATTGGTGATCATTATTCTCCTGTTTGGGGTGGGTAGAATTAGCAAAATAGCGGGTGAATTAGGCAGCGGCATTAAATCATTCAAAGATGGTTTACAAGGCCCCAAAAAAGACGAAGACGACAAGGAAGATTAATTCCTTTTTATGATTTTCTAGAAATTACTGGAAAACAAATTCATCATGAATATACTCGGAATCGGTCCACTAGAGCTCGTTTTAATTTTAATTATTGCGATTCTGGTTTTGGGACCCCAACAAATGGTTGTAACAGCAAGGAAAGCAGGCGCTTTAGTTCGTAAAGTCGTCAAATCTCCCATTTGGGGTACGATAATGGATACATCCAGAGAAATTCGTGATATCCCGACAAAACTCGTGAGAGAAGCTGGACTTGATGAGGACATCAAAGATATCCAATCAACCGCTCAATCAATCAGAGACCTTAAGAACATTTCTGTCACAACAAATCCAATAACGATTAATAGCGATATAAATAAAAAAAGCACAGAACCTGAAAAGCAACAAGAACCAGTCGAAAAACAAGAAAAAATAATCGAAAATTTGGAAGAGAACTCTATCTTACCTGGTCAATCTGCTCCGGTTGAAGCAGAATCCAACTCCAAAATATCCGAAAGTCCCAGTAGTGAATCACAAAAATGAGCTCAGATAGCCTTCTTAACATGTCCATTTGGGGACACATCAATGAATTGCGGAAACGGTTGTTTGTCGCTGTAGCTGCTTTGGCTATTACGACATTAATTAGTTTCGCAATCGTCCCAAAATTACTGGATATTATTACCATACCAGTAGGTGGAATCGAGAATTTACAATCCATAGAAATGACCGAAAACATCGGTGTTTTTATGAGACTTTCTTTGTTAGCAGGTTTCATATTTGCCTTTCCGATTATATTAGGAGAATTGCTTGCCTTCATCGCTCCTGGATTGAATAAAAATGAAAAACGTTGGATATTTCTTACAATTCCAATTGCGACAGTCTTATTCCTTTCTGGCGTTGCGTTTGCCTATTTTGTGATGCTTCCAGTCGCCATCCCATATTTGATCAATTTTTTAGGGGTGCCCACCACACCAAGACTGATCAGCTACACAAAATTCACTACCAGTCTCATTTTCTGGCTTGGTATTGGTTTTGAATTACCGATTGTTGTTTTTGCCCTTGCAAAATTCAAATTAGTCACTCCCCAGACATTATTAAAGCAATGGCGAGTTGCGATTGTCTTAATTGCAGTCGTATCTGCCGCTATTACGCCAACTGTGGATCCAGTAAATATGGCAATTCTAATGGTGCCACTTTTTGTTTTATATCTATTAAGTGTCTTATTTGCATTTTTCGCAAAATAGCCCCAAAAATTTCCAGGAGAAGATATGCCCAAAGTTGAGATTAATAACGATGATCAACCGATTCGATTATTCAAATCTGAATTTCTGGAATTTTTTACACACATCAGCCCTATTGCAGTCTTGATCATTTGGGTTCCGATAGTCATTTTCTTCCTGATACAGGGAATTTCGCTTTCCAATCAACGTTATTTCTTTATCCCATTTGCATTCTTGCTTGGTTCGTTTTTTTGGACTTTAGCAGAATACATTCTGCACCGGTTTCTCTTTCATTTTCATCCAAGAAATAAAACACAAGAAAGAATCGCATTTTTATTTCACGGTATTCACCATTCTCAACCAAAAATTAAAACCCGACTGGTCATGCCACCAATTGTGAGTATTCCCCTAGCATCAATTTTCTGGCTGCTTTTTACACTTATATTTAACGGTTTATTTGGATTACCCGCCTGGAGTGGACCAATTTTTTCCGGATTTATTACTGGATATATTGTTTACGATATGATGCATTACGCGACTCATCATTTTCCCATGCGTAACGGGGTTTGGAAGTGGCTAAAGAGACATCATATGCAGCATCATTATAAAGATCCCGGACTTCAGTTTGGAGTGAGCTCACCTCTTTGGGATTATGTTTTTTCGACAATGCTTAAGGAAAAATGATTTATGGTTTGCGAAAAGAAAATACCTTTGGTACATGTCAAAGGTACACACTTACAAATCGGCGAACAAATCGGTGAAGCGTTTCGTGAACAAATACAACATAGTATTGAAAACGCCCGGATTTTAATCGATAAAGCCTATGATCAGATCCTATTAACCTGGGACGGCGCGAGTATGCAATCCAGGAAATATATACCATTTGTGGAAGAACACTATCCTCAATACATTGACGAGATGAAAGGTATCGCATCCGGGGCAAATGTAGATTATGATGCAATCTGTGTAGTTAATGCAATGGAAGCTGTGACCAGTGATGCATTACATCTCACGAAATGTACCAGTATCGCTGTAAATCAACAGTGTACAGCGGATAGTTCAGTCCTGGTTGCTCATAATGAAGATTGGACACCTGAAGATGAGGCAGACGTCTATATCATTCATGCCAGTCCAATTGATGAGCCTACTTTTTTAGCAATGAGCTATGGCGGACTTTTACCTAATATTGGTTTTAATTCATATGGGATATCTCAATGTTGTGATTCAGTTTATCCAAACGATAGTCGTATCGGAATACCCCGTATTATTTATTCACGAGCAACACTCTCTGCCCAAACACCTGCAGATGCTATTCGATATATACTGCGCCCACAACGAGCTGCAGGTTATAACCATCTTGTGGTACACGAAAGTGGTGAGATGTACAATATTGAAACCTCTGCTCGCCAATTTAGCATGATTTATGGGCAAGAAGGGCGATTGGTTCATACCAATTTCTACTTAGATCCTCAGATGCAAAAAGTGGAAGATGAACCGGAAGAATTGATAAGTGCCCGTGTCCGCTACTACCGAGCACTCCGGTTAGTGCAGTCGAATGATAAACATTCAATTGAGTCATTAATCAATATCCAAAGAGATCATGTAAATTATCCGGATTCAATTTGCAATCATGGAATTGATAAGAATGTTCTTAATAGCGAAAAAACAATTGTTGCAATCATCATGGATTTGACAAACAAACAAATGCACGCAGCTTGGGGTTCTCCGTGCAAAGGAACTTATTACACTTATCAATTAAATGACTAGCATTGTAACGATATAAAACAAAATATTTTTTCGAACAATGGATTCAACATTCTGTAATGCATTAATTCTTACCATTTGTTGATTTATAATCCTCTATACAAAGATGTACATACGCTGGAGTAAACATATCTCGCTGATCAATCTGGTTTTCCAAATTCATCCAACAAGCTCGATAAGGATTATCTCATGAACAAAATCTCAGGTTTTGAAATTAGTAAAAAAGAATTTATTAAGGAAATTAATGGTCAGGCTACTCACTATCGTCATATAAAAACTGGGGCTGAAATTCTCTCAATTGAAAATGATGATGAAAACAAAGTTTTTGGTATCACGTTCCGGACACCACCACCGGATTCTTCTGGAATTACGCACATCATGGAACACTCCGTACTGTGTGGTTCACGAAAATATCCGGTAAAAGAACCTTTTGTTGAATTAATGAAAGGGTCTTTGAACACATTCCTGAATGCTTTTACTTATCCTGACAAAACCTGTTATCCGGTCGCCAGTACAAATGTAAAAGATTTCTACAACCTGGTTGATGTTTATTTAGATTCTGTTTTTTATCCAATTCTTTCTCCTTATACGCTGATGCAGGAAGGGTGGCATTTCGAAATTGATAATCAAGATTCGGAAATGGTTTACAAAGGGGTTGTTTTTAACGAAATGAAAGGTGCAAATTCATCCCCGGATGACATTATCGGAGATGAAAGCCAAATGTCCTTATTTCCAGACACACCCTACGGTTTCCAATCCGGGGGAGATCCGGAATTTATTCCGAATTTAACTTATCAGAATTTTATTGACTATCATAAAAAATATTATCATCCATCCAATGCAAGAATATTCTTTTATGGCGATGATGAGCCAAAAGAAAGACTTAAATTGTTGGAAGAATACCTGGACGATTTTGAAAAAGTCGATGTACCCTCATTGATTCCATTACAAAATAAATTTCAGAATCCTCAAAAGAAGACAATTCCATATGAAAGCAATGAAGATGGGTCAGATTCTGGTTATTTTATAACTTTGAACTGGTTACTCCCAGAAGGCAACGACATTGATCTTAGCCTGGGACTGAGTATTCTGGCACATATTTTATTGGCAACTCCTGCATCTCCTCTCAGAAAAGCCATGACTGAATCAGGATTAGGTGAAGACATAATAGATCGTGGGTTAGAAAATGAATTACGCCAATTAATGTTTTCGACAGGTTTCAGAAGTGTCAAGAGAGAAAATCTGGATCAGGCAGAAGCTTTGATTTTGGAAACGCTCAATAATATTTCGATAAATGGAATTGATCGAAAAACAATCGAAGCATCTTTAAATACTATAGAATTTGGTCTTCGAGAAAATAATACCGGCTCATTTCCTCGTGGTTTGCTTGTGATGTTGCGATCACTCACTTCCTGGCTTTACGACCGGGATCCACTTTCTCCTCTGGCATTTCAAAAACCATTGGATAAAATCAAAAATCGTTTTAAAAATGAAGAGAAGTATTTTGAAAAATTAATTACAGATTATTTGGTTAATAACAACCATCGGGTAACCGTAATTTTGGAACCTGATACAAATCTCGCAAAATTGCGTGTTGAAAAAGAAAAATCCCGAATACTGGATGCAAGAAACAAAATGTCGGATAAAGACATTTCAGAAATTATAAGTAATTCAAAAGCATTAATTCTCAGACAAGAGACCCCGGATTCACCAGAATCATTAGCCACCATTCCGATGCTGAGTCTGGATGATATTGATAGAAAAGTCAAAACGATCCCCAATACAGTGATTGACTCAAAGCGGGGCAGATTTCTTTACCATGACATTTTCACCAGTAACATCTTATATATTGACCTTGGATTTGACCTTAAAGGACTTACGCCAGAACAGCTGCCCTTCATGCGTTTATTCTCACGATCTTTACTGGAAATGGGAACACAGAAAGAAGATTTTGTTTCGCTGATTCAACATATCGGAAGAGAGACTGGTGGAATTAACCATTCCATCTACACATCGGACCAATTGACAACAAAAGAAGCTTTTGCCTACTTATTTATTCGAGCCAAAGCGATGAACACGCAGGTCAAATCACTTTTCACAATTCTTGAAGATATTCTGCTATCACCAAAGTTCGATGATAAAGAGCGTTTTCGCCAGATTTTATTGGAAGAGAAATCAAGCATGGAAGCGGGATTGATTCCATCAGGTCACCGAGTAATTAATAATCGTTTGAAATCTCATTTTAGTGAATCAGCCTGGGCTACCGAGCAGATAAGCGGTTTGGATTATTTGTTTTTTGTCCGCACATTAATTCAAGAATTTGATGATCGATGGGAAAGTATTAAAGATCAATTTGAAAAGATCCGCAAGATCTTATTCAATTCCAACAATCTGGTAATCAATGCCACAATCGACAAAGAAAACTGGAGAATGATAAAGCCCATAATTGACGATTTTCTACTAAAACTCCCCACTAATGGAAAGGTCAGTCAAAAATGGACTAAAAATAATGACCTATTCAACGAAGGACTTACAATTCCAAGTCAGGTCAATTATGTTGGAAAAGGCGCCAACATCTATGCACTTGGATATAAATACCATGGTTCAATCAACGTTATTTCCTCCTATCTGAAAAGCACATGGCTTTGGGAAAAAGTACGCGTGTTGGGAGGTGCCTACGGTGGTTTCTCCACTTTTGACCGTTTATCTGGAATATTTACATTCTTATCTTACCGTGATCCAAATCTGTTAAGCACTCTGGATTATTATGATCGAACTGCAAATTTCTTAAAAACCATAAAAATTGATCAGGCCGAATTAACCAAAAATATAATTGGTGCAATCGGAGATATTGATTCATACCAATTACCTGATGCAAAAGGATTCACAGCCATGATCCGTTTCTTACTTCAAATCAGTGATGAAGAAAGACAAATCATCCGTGATCAAATTTTGGAAACAAATCTCGCACACTTTGTGGAATTCGCCAAATTTCTGACAAAATTGAAGAAAAATGGTCTGGTTGTCGTGTTAGGTTCTGCTCCGGCAATCGATGGAGCAAACATGAAAAATAAAAACTTTCTCAAAGAAATTAAAGTGTTGTGAAAAATCAAAAACAAAAATCAACAAGCCTACTGAGTGGGGCTTTGATTCTACTCGTCCTTAGTATTTTCTTCTTAGGAATTTGGACCGGTTTGTTTGCTGTTCACAATTGGTGGGCAATCATTTTTTGGATTCCTGCTATCTCTTCCATCACGAACCTGTTTCAAGAAATAAAACGAAAAAATGGATTTTCATTTGCAATCGTAAGTTCAATTTCCGGAATCTTGTTTCCAATAGCAATTTCATTTGGATTTTTCATGAATGTCGATTGGCAGCAATTCACTCCTCTCTTAATTATTATTGCTGGATTAATTCTCTTTCAGACTGGTTTTCTAAATTCAGATGAACCGATCGGCAAAATGGCTGCAAATTTCCGTTCGTGGATTTTTTCAACTGGCCTTGCAGTTATCACAACCGGGATTTTGTTCATAGTGTCTTTGGTGCTATCAAAAAACAACCAAAACCTTTCCCTCAGTTGGTTCGGTATTCCTTTTATGATTTGTGCCCTGGGTGGTTTTTTCTTTGTAGTTAAATCAAATGCGCAAACAGAGCGATCCAATTTATTTGTAATCGTCAATTTATTGACAGCTTTGATTTTTTTCACAATCGGTTTTTTAGCCTTTGCTGGTTTAAAACTTAATTTTTGGGGTGGAGCAATTACGTTTGCTTTATACGTATTGTTATCTATTGTGGTTATTCAAATTCGCAAGTAATTGAAGAATTCCTGTAAAACCTTATACAAATCTTCAAATGATTTGACATTTGATCTTTTTTGTATTATTATTACGATATCAAACTAATTAATATATAATTATTTAATGTCAAACAGGAGAAAAACATAAAATGTCATGGCAAATTGATCCAGCCCATTCATTAATTCAATTTTCAGTAACTCATATGATGATTTCAAAAGTACGAGGAGTTTTCGAAAACTTTTCCGGAAATATCGATCTGGATGAAAATAATCCTAAAAACACAACATTGTCCGTCGAAATTGACGCAGCATCTATAAATACTCGCCAATCCCAAAGAGACGATCATCTTCGATCAGCAGATTTCTTTAATGTAACCGAATTTCCAAAATTAATCTTTAAAAACACTTCAGTCGAAGTTCACGGTAAAAATGAAGCAACATTAAATGGAGAGTTGACAATTAAAGACATTACAAATCCAGTAAGTCTAAATGTTGTCTATAACGGATTGTCAAAAAGTCCATGGGGTACAATGAGCGCAGGTTTCAGCGGTGAGACAAAGATAAATCGCAAAGATTGGGGACTAAACTGGAACCAAGGTCTCGAAACGGGCGGCATTCTGGTTGGTGATGAGATTTCAATTACAATAGAGCTTGAATTGGTTAAACAAGAAAAATAAAAATATTTTCAAATATATATCCCAATCACAGTCACAAATAAAAATAAGTGGCTGTGATTTTTTTTGCAACCTTTTAGCTCAGAACGCGTATATATTTATGATTAGCGCTTTTCGTTAGGAGAATAAAATGAACAATGAAAATATATTCAGTTTTTATTTTGGAGTAATGGTAAAATCCCGAACTTACCTCAATTTCTTATATCTGCTTTTAGCATTCCCGTTAGGGCTTGCTTATTTCATTGTCCTGGTGACCGGTTTTTCATTGGGCTTATCATTAATCATTATCTGGGTTGGTTTATTAATACTTGCTGTTTTATTTCCCCTGATCTGGTTTTTGATCGCTTTTGAACGAACACAAGCTATTTATCTTTTGGGGGAGAAAATCCCACCAATGGAGCTATCTTCAAATGGGGAAAAAGGTCTGATCATACGGATGAAAGAGTTCTTTACAAATCCGGTTACCTGGAAAGGTCTATTATTCCTTTTCTTAAAATTCCCATTAGGAATTTTCGCATTTGTTTTAATTACCACCGGTCTTGCTTTGGGTCTGGGTCTTATATTTGCACCAGTAATTTACCCGTTTGGAACAATCGATTTTGGTTTCTGGATCATTAACAGCTTTTCTGAAGCAATTGGTGTTTCGATTGTCGGACTCCTAATGCTACCTGGAATTTTCCATATCTTTAACTTTGCTGCTACGCTTTTTGGCAAATTGTCAAAAATTTTACTTGGACAAAAAGATTTTGAATTATCCACCAATCCGGCAATCAAAGAAAATAATAATGATCAGGAATCCATCGACGTTTCTAAATAATGAGATCTTTTTGATTAAAACAATTAAATTAATAAGGCGGTGAAGTATGCAAAAGAAAAATTCTAATTATGCCTGGGGATTTATTTTGGTCCTGTTAGGTGGTTTGATGTTAGCAAGAGAACTATTTCCTCAAATCTCAACAATTCTTGATTGGCCATGGATCATTATTGGTGTGGGTTTGGTTTTCTTGTTATTTGCATTTTTTACAAGAACGGGTGGTTTAGCAATACCTGGAACGATCATTTCTGGAATTGGTGCGATCTTATACTATCAAAATCTGACAGATAATTGGGACACTTGGAGCTTTGCCTGGACGCTGATACCCGGATTTGTTGGTATTGGCATTGGTCTCGCAGCTCTAATCTCCCCAAATGAAAACCAAGGTAGCTGGTCCGCCAGCTTTTTCATGATTGCACTTAGTGCGATTATGTTCATCGTTTTTGGCGGAAGTAAGTTTTTTGGGTTGGACCTTCAATTCTTATGGCCAATCATCATTATCTTGTTGGGTGCATTCTTCCTGATAAAAGGATTTTCAAGAAAATAATCTATTTACCGATCTAATAAATTGTGCGTTTTCTAACGATCCCACACCAAATGAAATATTCGGTGTGGGATCGTTTTTTCGGAAGACTTGGATTTGGAAATATTTCGGATTCAGAATAAATGATAAAAACAGAGCGATTTAAATTTTACCAATTCTTAATTGATTCCAGGTCAAACATGGGATTGTGTATGTTGCTTGATGATTTATCATAACCAATGCAATTTTGACTTCGAATCGATTATTTCATTGAATAAAAGCCCATTTTGGCTTATCATTCCAACTGGTTCAAAAAACATTTATTTTGTGATTCTTCTGTTTTTTTGTGAAGAATTTCTTTCAGGATTATTGATAAATTGCATTCAATTGAAGAAAATAAAGACATAAGGATCAAATATTAATGGATGTCATGTTCGATGTGAACCACGTTTCGTTTGCTCATCAAAATCCTGGCTCACTTCCACATCGTGCATTACGGGATGTTTGCTTTGAGATTCATCACGGAGAATACGTTTCAATTGTCGGAGCTAATGGCTCTGGAAAATCTACTTTAGCACGACACCTCTCCGGACTGCTAATACCTCAACAGGGACTAATTCTTGTTAATGGGTTGAATTCAAAAGACAAAGTAAATCTAAACACCATTCACCAACAGGTTGGTATGGTTTTTCAACATCCACAAGAACAAATGATTGCTTCAACGATCGAGGAAGATGTAGCATTTGGTCCTGAAAACCTCGGACTCTCCACTCCAGAAATTCAAGAACGAGTCAAAAAAGCCCTTCTGGATGTAGATATGTGGGATCAAAGAACAAGGGCTCCCCAACACTTATCCGCAGGTCAAATGCAGCGAGTTGCGTTAGCCGGCATATTGGCAATGAAACCCAAATGTGTCATTTTCGACGAAACAACAGCGATGTTGGACCCAGCTGGAAGAATGGAAGTATTGGAAAGCATTAAACAACTGAGAAACCAGGGGATCACCGTAATTACAATATCCCATTTCATGGAAGAAGCCTGTCTTGCCGATAGAATTTTGGGTCTTGCCAAGGGAAAATTACTTTTTGATGGCACTCCAAAAGAATTATTTACCAATTCAAAATTGGTTCAAACGCTCAATCTGGACAAACCCCGTATTTTTTCATTCGCACAACAATTAAGCAAATGGATCCCTTCTTTAAATGATCCAATGACTCTTGAAGAATTTGACAACCAGATTATTCCGCTCAACAATCCAATTTTCTTCCGGAATTTGGATAGTAAATATTTCTCTCGAAATAATGCGAATCCAATCGTTGAATCCCAAAATCTGACATTTACTTACATGCAAGATACTCCTCTTGCTCATATGGCTTTGGAAGATATTACTTTTTCTATCCCCGAAGGGAGTATCCACGGCTTGATCGGTGCTACAGGTTCTGGCAAATCAACATTAATTCAACATTTTAATGGCCTCTATTTTCCTCAGAAGGGCACATTACAGGTCGGACCTTTTCAAGTCAATCGCGAGACAGATTTTTTGGCTTTACGCAGATATGCAGGCATTGTCTTTCAAAATCCAAATTATCAGCTTTTTGAACAATATGTGGGAGATGAAATTGCTTATGGTTTGCGATTACTAGGTATTAAAGGTCCTGAATTACGGCAAAGAGTGATGGACGCCATGAATATTGTCGGAATGGATTTTGAATCCTTTAAAGACCGAATGACGTTTGCATTGTCTGGTGGTGAAAAACGTAAAGTTGCATTGGCTTCAACGCTTGCATTGAATCCAACCTTACTTCTTCTTGATGAACCAACAGCAGGTTTGGATCCAGTCGCAAGAAATGAAATTTTGAACCAAATGAAAACCTTAAATAAAAATGGGAAAACACTAATCGTTTCTTCGCACCAAATGGAGGATTTGGCTTTATTGACTGACCATGTGACTTTATTATCAGAAGGTCAAGTTGTCGCTAGCCAGCCAAGTGAACAGTTATTATCCAACCACAAATTGCTAGAAGATAACAAAATGACAGCTCCTATTGCAGCTCAAATGGTAAAAATTCTTCGTCAGAAAAATTGGATGGTTCCCGAAAATATTATCATCAGCCAACAATTAATAGCTGCATTTGAACAATTGGATGAGGTAAAAGATGTCCGCGTTTGAGTTTTCGCAAAACCTTTCCTTTGGTCAATATTTGCCATTAGATTCCTGGATCCATCGCCTCGATGCACGAGCCAGGATTGTTGGTTATGTTAGTCTTTTAATGGCGATCACTTTTACATCACATTTTTTTATGATTCTTTCCGGCTTGATCCTCATTCTATTGGGTTTTCAAATTTCAAAAGTGCCATTAAAGTATGTTGCCAGGAGTATAAAGACCCCTTTAATCTTCTTGGCAATCATTGCATTTTTACAATTTTTCCGTTTTGCACCAGACCCAACCAACCAACTAATTTTTGCTTTAGGTCCTTTTACTATAACAATCAATGGATTAATTGCTGGTGCAGTTGTCATGGTAAGATTTATAACTTTAATATTACTGATCAGTTTAGCCAGTTATTCACTTTCCAGCAGCGATATGATTTATGGACTGCAATCGCTCTTCAAACCACTTAATTGGCTTGGAATTCACAGTGAAGATCTGATTCTAGTGATTCAGGTTACTTTGCATTACATCCCTATGTTGGGACAGGCTACCGAACAAATCGCAAAAGCACAAGCTTCCAGAGGAGCTAATTGGGGAATTAAGAAACAAAATATTGTTCAAAGGGTAAAGACGATTTATCCTGTCATTATTCCAATGTTTCTGATCAGCCTTCAGCGAGCCGAAAATATGGCTTTAGCAATGGATGCCAGGGGCTATGGCTCGTCATCTCAGCGAGGTTCGTATCGTCACCTTGAATTTAAGAAAAAAGACGGCTTATTCTTAATTGCCGTCTTAATTTTTTCATTAGTTATTGTGATTTTATAAGTCAGAACCCTTTTTCTTACCAATTCTGATTTGACGCCATGCTGCCACAACAACCAGGGTAATAACAGCAGAGACACCGGCTTCCAATAAACCGTTACCGACTACAATGCCACCTAAAGCTGCCCAGGGTAATAATCCCATTAATCCGATTGTTCCCAGAACCAGAATCGTATTCGTCAAGCTTCCTGCAATACCTGCGGCGATCAAACCTACCACTGGTATTCGCTGCAATGCTTTCCATACAATATAAGATACAGGTCCAATGAATAAGCGAGGCAGAACAGACAAAAGCGGATTGGTAAACCAAATATCGGAAGGTCCATTGGGTGCTACAGCAGCCTGAATCATGCTAAAAATTCCAAATATTAGACCGATACCTACACCAACAATTGGACCTTCTAGTACGGCTCCAATAATCACTGGTACATGCATGATCGTCAGTGAAACACCACCAAACCAGGGAATAAAACCCCACCTAGTGACACCTAATAAAATTGCAATAGCGCCCATCACACCCGTAATAACTAATTTCCTTGTACGATCCTGAGGCATACGAGACTCCTTAATTTCCAATCACAACGATATAAGTTATGTAAAAAATAATTTTATTGCATGATTATAACAAATCAATTCGATAATGAAACATTCAAATTCTAATTAATAAGTAAAGTTTTTTTCATCGATCGATTTTGACCAAAAACACAAACAGCCATTCCGAATAATCAGGTACGGAACCAGATTCTAATAAAGGAGACATAAGGATTTTGGTTCTTATTAACCATAACACTGGTAAAAATCGTTGATGGCAGCGTTGAAATTACAGAGTCCAAATGTAAATTCTTGCAACCTGAAATTAATAAAAAACCTAAATATATTTCATATAAATTGATTTTATTCGCATGTTTTGTAAATTAGTTTCCGGAAGAAATATGATAAATCTAATTTTCTCCAAAGGTCAGAAAAAACTCAAACACGAAATGTAAGTCGATTGCCCTGTTTTTAACTATAATTTATTCAGCTTCTCAATTTGAGGACAATCAATGAACCAACCAGACTTTTTGATCGGCAGTTATAGACCTATATATTTATGGGCAGGTCCAGGAACAATTCGCATGAATAGACTTAAATTCATGCAAGTTCCCGTTAACGAAAATATCCATATGGAATCCCATGGGCAAGTTGGTGCTGATATTGTCGTCAACAAAATGAAGCAAAACTGGGTCCATCTTACTTATAGTTGGGGATTTCCCCCTGAAGTTGAGCAGGAAGATTGGGAATCATTCCAACAAGCAACAAAATCATATCATGCACAAAATGTTGATGTTTTTGCATATATCCAAACGTCCAATTGTGTTTTTGATGGAAGCAATAAACTAAAGAAATGGTTTGCCCTGGATCCACAGGGCAGGAAATTCTTTTATTACACGAACCGTTTTATGACCTGTTTGCAAAACCAGGAATGGATCGCTTTCTTGCATGATCGGATCAAAGGAGCGATTGATCGCGGGGCGGATGGAATATTCTTTGATAATCTATGGTATGGAACACAACCTTCTGGCTTTGGGGGAAGCTGGTTGGGATCTGCAGGCTGTTATTGTGATCTTTGTAAAAGAAAATATAGGGATAGTTATGGGGATTCGATCCCTGAATTGATCGACCCAAGCGATCCGCTCGTAGAGCGATATCTCAATTGGCGATCAGATCAATTGACAATTTTCTTCAGAAACCTTTCAAATTTTGCCAGGTCATTGAAGCAGGATGTCAAAATAAGTGCAAACGATTATGACGTTATCATGCGACCCAGCAAATTAATCTACGGTATTGATTTTACATCTTATGCCGATATTCAAGATCTACTGATGATTGAAGATTTTTGTTTGCCAAATTGGGAACCTGGCGAAAAAACAAGATTCCCAAACAACGCAATGACGATTCGCGTTGCCAGATCACAACTACCGGTTCAAAAACACCTGAGCGTTCTATCGTATGATGTCGGTATTGGATTTGACGATGTGTATCCGGCTCGCAGGATCTTACAGGGCATGTCGGAAATAACTGCTTTGGGTGCGAGCGTCACAACCAAAGGCACAGAATATTTCGATGGATTTGAAATGACTCTCATTACCAGTCCTAAATATAAAGAGCAACAGAAAGCAATAGGAGATTTCAATTATTGGTTGCAAAAGCATTGTGATATGTTTATTAATCGAAAAAATATTTCACCTGTCACATTAATTCACCCTGGTGATAATTTATGGAAAAGATGGTTCCAAATCTCACCCATTTTCTATGGATGCATGCAAACTTTAACCCGAGCTGGGATTCCCTGGAAAGTAGTCCCCGACACCGAATTAACGCAACATTCCAACACTGTATTTACTTTTACTGAGTCTGATCAAAAGATACCTGGTTCAAATATCGAAAATAAATTTATTAATGTCCCTGATCTAAAAGATTGGCAGATAAAATCCAAATCCTACCTGAGCAATCACAAGAAAATTCACAAAATCACATCCTGGATCATCGAAAGCTTAATCAGATCATATCATTCTCAACCCGTTTCAAGAAAGCTTATGGATCAATTCGGGATGGCCAAAATAGTTACCCAGACACCATTATTCTTTATGCCTTCCCAAAAACAACAAAGAATTCTTTTAGATTCAATAACTGGTCATAATTATCCCAAAATTATTTGTGCTGAACCCGTCTTAATTGATCTTTGGCAAACCAGTACAAGCCAAATTCAGATTCATCTCGTCAACTATGCAAAAACTTCACAAACAATTAAACTCATTTTTGAGAAAGAAACAAAAGGAGAAATAATTCACCTTTTTGATACTCAATATAATTCTTTTGAAGCAACCAGTGAAATATCTTTTCCACTGGATATTTATTCTATCATCCTGATGAATGACCAAAAAGGAGAAATATGAAACGCCCTATTCGATGGTTTGATTACATAACAATCAATATTTATTGGTTTGCATTAACCACAAGATCACAGGTACTTTCTCCGCTTGTCATTCCATTGCTTGTTCAACAATTTATGGGTGAGGCATCTAAAGGTACTTATGTCGGAAATATGCGTCTTTGGGCATTAATGGCTGCAGTCTTATTTCAGGCGTTAATGGGTATGTTTTCAGACCGATCAACAGCAAAAATGGGTAGAAGGCGTCCATTCATTATTGTTGGTACGCTTGTTGAATTGATCATATTTGTACTGATCGGTTTGACTGCAGGATTGGAAGGAACAACTGGTTACACGTTCCTGTTTCTTCTGTATTCTTTGTCCATGATTTCTTCCAATACTGCCCATGCAGCAACCCAAGGATTAATACCAGATTTGGTTCCAGAAGAAAAACGAGGACGTTTCTCTGGAGTTAAAGCTTTATTCGAATTACCCCTCCCTCTGATCTTCGTTTCGTTTGTTATTGGAAAAATGATCAGCAAAGGAAATCTTTGGGGTGGCTTAATTACTTTAATTGTAGTCATGCTGGTTTGTATGTTAATTACATTGACTGTCAAAGAGGAACCATTAATCTCCAATAAAGAAAAGTTGGATTGGCAGCCAATTATTAGATTATTGCTCATGACGGGCGCATTCACAGCCATTATTTTGTTGTGTGGATTTATTGTGAATCAAGTAATGAATCAAGGATTAAAGATCCTCGGTTTCCATAACCCGGTTTTTGTCATGATTGTAGGATTGATTGGGATGATTATCGCAATCTGGGTTGGTGTCTGGAGCAGTATTGCTATAGGAATTGGTAAACGAATTCAAGAACAAAAATCGTTCACCTGGTGGGTAATTAACAGACTTGCATTCCTGACAGGTTCGACCAACCTGGCTGGATTTATGATTTACTTCCTACAAGAAAAATTTGTTCAATATCAGGGAGAAAAAGCAGCCGGGCCGGCTTCTACGATCACAATGTTTGTGGGCATTTTCATTCTCGTGTGTGCTTTACCAAGCGGTTGGCTTAGTGACAAATTTGGAACCAAAAAGTTGATTATTATCAGTGCGCTACTTGCCACAGCTGGCACCCTGGTCGTAATCTTCTCTCCAACTTTGACTATGATTTATGTGGGTGGAATATTAGTTGGTGCTGGAATTGGTTTCTTCTTCGCGTCCAATTGGGCTTTGGGAACAGAAATCGTTCCTCCATCAGAAGCTGGGAGGTTTTTGGGGATATCCAATTTAGCCGGTGCAGGGGCAGGAGCAGTTGGAGCATATATTGGGGGACCAATTGCCGATCAAATCGGATACACATACTTAATGGGCATTTATGCAATCTTATTCTTATTATCAATTTTGGCAATCTTAAAAGTTAAATCCAAAGAAAACATCTCAATTCCTTAAAATTAAAACTATTCAATCAAATTGAGAGAATGGGTAATTTTTACATCATCTAATAAATAAAATTTTATAAATCCTCAAAGGATTTAATCCTGGTACCGATAAAAGAAATTAATATCGCATTGAAAAACAGAAAAACACGAGACCAATGGATAAAATGGCCAGTTTACTACTTCTACTCAGAAAAACTGAGAAGAACAGAATTTGGAGAAACTTGTTTTTACTCACAATTGTGATCCTTTTATCCAATTGCCAAAACCATAAGCTACCTGTTCCAACGATTACACCAATCAAATCCTCATTAACACCTATTACGTCTTCAACAAAAACTCTTACACCTACGAATTTACCAACAAAAATTCCAATCCTTATTCCTACCCTCACACCTCAGCCAGAACCTACTTTTCAACAACCTGAAGGTTGCCTTGAACCCTCCAAAGATTACACATTGGTCTACATAAATGGAATGTTAATTAACCAGAGAACTTATGACATGCTGGTACAAGCTCAAGAATTGTATGGAGGAGAGATTGATTTGACCGGGTATCATCTCACTCAAGGATCTTATTCAAACGAAGTATCTGCAAGTTTTGGGACCCATTCCGGGGGAGGTGCTGTGGATTTATCTGTTATCCAATACGGAACCTATCAAGTTCTGTATGATGATATTGAGCCTTTGGTTCATGCCTTAAGAACCGCAGGCTTCGCAGCATGGCTCCGTGGCTTCGATGAGTTATATCCAGGTTCTCCTATCCATATTCATGCCATTGCAATTGGAGATCGGGATTTGTCTTCGGCCGCTTATGAGCAGTTAAATGGTGTTTTTGGATACTTCCGGGGTTTCAATGGTTTACCCCAACCTGAAGGAGTCGCACCAATTCCAGATGAATACGGTGGCCCGATTCTCTGCAAATGGATGATTGAACAAGGCTATACCGACTTACGCGAGGCCATTCCTTAATCAATTGACAATATGGTTATCGGATCGATTAACTTAAACCACCCACTCACTCGCCAGCGACAATAATTAGACATCTCTTCTTGTGTGGCTGTGACATCATAATGTGACATGCTACCAAAAGATTCTACATCGAAGCCATATCTCATTTCGAGATGGAGATGGGGAGCCAATGCATTGCCACTCATTCCTACCACACCAAGTTTGTCCCCTGAGAATAATTTTTGCCCCAACTCTATATCGATTGGATCTCTCATATGTGCATAAAGTATATACAAAGAAAGACTGTTTTGATTTTCTGGAGCATCATTCCAACCTTCTGGACAAGTTAGGGAAGTATTCTTATTCCAGAGGCCGGGTATTTCCAATGATTCCAAATAAACACGCCAGTTTTTTGGTAAAGAAACCACGTTTGTTTTAATCAAAATTGCATTTCCATAAGGGAACCGATCCTGCATAATTCCAATTACTTCACCATCAATCATCGCTTTCACTTCGCGACCTGGATACGCCACTTTTGATTCTTTATCAACATCACTAAAGTCGACACCCTGGTGGGGATCATCCGATCCAACCTCTGGCGGACGATATGGGTTTGAAATCATACTTGCTAGTTCACTCAAATCTTTATCTTCTAAAGGTGAGGAAATTTTTGATTTCTCTGGCAAAACAACAGGAATGAGCGTGGGTATCGGTTTGGTAATAACAATTGTTGGGATGGGTACTTTTGGCTCGAGTTGAGTTGTTAATGCGTCAGTCATTTCTTCCAAAGTAGGTGTCATTTGAGGCTTACTCAACTCGATTTGAGGCTTTGAAGTACAAGTAGTAAGTAAAATTATCAATAGGGTTCCACAAATGATTATCTTTTGCATATTTCCGTTATATCAATCCAAAAAGTTACAAAATATTTTCGCAAATCTTTTCATCTAGCAAAATATTTTGTGAAAATATACCATACATAAACAAATTTCTAATTATTTCGCGATATACTCATAAAAAAATCAAGGAAAACGAATGAATCCTAAGAAACTTCTTGCCTTTTTATTGATTATACTTGTCGCTTTTACAAGTTCAATCTTCGGTGCTGTGACCGGGGTTATTTTAACTGTAAATTATATTGGAAATCAAAAAACTCAAACTACAGTCCTTAATGAAGTAATTGCTACTCCTACGCCATCTTCAATCATCATCAGCAATACAGACATTCAAACTACAATAACCGATGTGGTCAATAAAGTTGAGCCCGCTGTCGTAACGGTTGTTGGAACGATCAGCGGTATGCAAACATTCTTTGGGACAACTTCTGACCAGGAAGTAAGTGGAAGCGGTGTAATTATCTCCAGGGATGGTTATATTATTACCAACAATCATGTGATTCAGGATACTAAAACCATTTCCGTTTTCTTTAATGACGGCACTGAAAAAGAAGCCAGGTTAGTTAGCACAGACGTATATGCCGATTTAGCAATCTTAAAAATTGAAGGTGATGTACCCGGAGTGGCGGTCATTGGTAATTCGGAACTCATGCAACCGGGAGAGACTGTGATAGCAATTGGGTCTCCGCTCGGCACATTCCGTAATTCAGTGACAGTCGGAGTAATCAGTGCTACAGGCCGTTCACTGGATACTGGAAATGGTTACACGATGGAAGATCTTATCCAGACTGATGCTGCCATTAACGCAGGAAACTCCGGTGGTCCTTTAGTCAATTTGGCTGGGGAAATTATCGGCATTAATACGATGGTCGTGCGGGGAGGAAGTTCATCAACAACTGCAGAAGCTTTAGGCTTCGCCATTCCTTCCAATACTGCTCAAATGATCAGTAATCAAATCATCCAGTCAGGTTTTTTTGCCAGACCATACTTTGGAGCAAATTATGAGAGCATTACCCCTAGAATTGCAGCCAGATATCAATTACCTTCAGATTATGGAATTTATTTAACCGAAATTGGAAACAATAGCCCTGCTCAACAAGCTGGTTTAAGAGTTGGAGACATTATCACAAAACTGGGTGATGAAGAAATTAATGAAAAGAATTCTTTCATTAATGTTCTATTTCATTTCAAGCCGAATGAAACAATTGCAATCACCTTTTTCCGCGGCAACGATTCCATGCAGACTGATATTACCCTTGGTGAAACAACATATCCGTAGTCGCTTTTGGAAATCCAAATATTCTTTTTCAAAAATTTGAAGATGGTATTTCTTCCTATTCTTTTTTAAGCAACATATTAAGTAATGCTCGGGCTGATTCTTCTGGACCGGAGTATTCCTTACCAGAAATACCAAGTTGTGTCCTCATTTCACCTACAAATATTCCTCTTTGGAAAAACTGGTTGAAATACTTTTGGGCAATTTCTTCATGCAAATTTCGATATTGCGGTGGGCCAAATATGTTGGCAAAATAAGAATGTGTCAGGCCGGTTGTGGTTGTTGTTCCTTTACTCATGACAGCTCCAGAACGAAATACGTCCAACGCCATTTCGGAATGATTGAATTGTTCAATCACGGGATGATCTTCATCGACAGAGTCATAATTATTTGCATATAAAATAAAATCAACATCGAAACCGCGAATTACATTTTTATATTTCGTAACAGGTATAACAACTCTGGCATTCACCTGGTCTGGATTCATGATGATAGTGCGGTCAATTTGTCCGAGAGCATAACCCTTTTGAAGATCGTCCAAACGTACAAAGGCACCAATTTCCGTTCCATAACCAATCACATTGCCTTCTGGGGTGAGTTCAATTGATCCCATATCATCAGCAACAATCGTTAATTCTTCCACCTGATCTTCAATAATTCCGCGCAATGCTTCTAAAGTCTCGGATTTTCCTGCACCACTATCCCCAATTAAGATTACATTTGAACTACCTGCATTGCGTAAAACGATGTGAAACATGGCACCATGGAAAGGCATTCTGCCCAGTTTCATCATTTTAATATTATGCAAAGTTAATATCATCTTCTTGAGGTACCCAAAATAGCTATATTCCTTTCGAAAGGGGACAGAACCGACTAATAGATCATTTTCTTCGTCATCATAAAATATTGTGTCTTGTTCCTGTACAGCACTTTCTGCCGTGCTCGGAATTCCAAACAGAAAAATTGCATCCGGTTTACGTTTTAAGTCTTCATCTTCGGCTAATTCAAACAGGTTACTTAAAGAAAAACCCATTTCGAAAAATGTCATTGAAAAATAAACATTAATTACGAGTGACCCTACTTTTGCGGGGTAACACAACCATTCCTTTGGATTAATTTCCAAGCCTTCAAGAGGATTGTAATTTACACGCGTAAATGTACCGCTCCGTTTATTCGTTGCAGAGTTATAGATCATGGGTGGATAAATTAATACCTGCCTGGCCACCAGGATTTTATTCAACTCTTCATATAGTGAAGTAGGGTATGGGATTTTCTCAGGTAATGCGATTGCCGCCATTTCGGCTCCTGCACTGACTTGGCGGTAAACCCTAGGGTGGTCACCAGTAATATTTTCAAGAATGTCCCGTTGTGCTGACCGAACAACATGCATGAGCCTTTCGACAGTATCATTGAAAGTGCGGTAAGGGCGCTTATCCAGGCGATCACCAATCGAGTCACATATAATCAGGCGATGCAGTCCACGCCAGAAGTTATAAAGCTGTTCCACAAAGTCACTTAACAATTCGATATCTTCAAAAAAAGTTTCACATCCCGGGACAAGTAGTTTTGCTTGATCCGCAGGCAGTTTCGATAACATGACTAAAGTCTTTTGCATCGTTTTTAGTTCTTCGGTAGTAACTTGTTCTTCATTGGTGAAGACACGCAACAACCTGGATTGCTGTCGAAAAAGTCTGCGAACATATTTGGACAATAGATCCATAAAAATTTCGCTTGAAATTAATTCATCCACCGTATCACAAACACGGTTTCGTATTCGAATGACCAATTTATCCCCATAAAATTGATAAGAGCCGTTTTCCATTTTGAATTACTCCATTGATCTAATTTTTTCCTGCTATCATCGCTTCCAGCATATCAGTCGTAAGTGATTTTGGTCTTTCAATAGGTTTGAGCAATGCCCTCGCCCACACGATATGAGATACCAATCCCATAATTCTACTAATCCCAAAAAGAACTGTATAGAAATCGTATTGAGTTACGCCATAATGATATTGAAGTGCACCGTTGATCGCGTCAACATTTGGCCATGGATTACTGATCTTGCCAGATTCTCTTAAGATAAGAGGTAGTGTTTTATATACCAATTCCACCAATTGGATGAGCACATCGTTTTTTATATTTTCATTTGCAAATTCAAGTTGTGCTGTAAATCGGGGATCTGTAGTTCGTAATACCGCATGACCATATCCGGGAATTAGTTCTCCTCTGCCAATTTGCTCTCTCAAAAAAGTCTCTAAAGCAGATTGTTCAGGAAGTCCACCAAAATGGTCTCTGACATCGATTAACCATTTCAAACATTCCTGATTTGCCAACCCATGTAATGGACCAGCCAATCCATTCATACCGGCAGCGCAGGATAAGTAGACATCAGACAAGGCGGAGCTAACCAGGTGAGTTGTATGTGCACTTACATTTGCTCCTTCATGGTCGGAATGCAGGAAAAAAAATAAACGGCAAACATCATAATAATCCTGGTCTTTAAACCGATCGATCATGTGACCAAAGTTTGCACTCCAATCCAGATTTGTACTTGGAGGAACATAAATTCCGTCTTGATATTTCAGGTTGTAAATAAATGCAGCCAAACCGGGTAATTTTGCAGTCAGGTTGATGGCGTCTTCAAGATTTGACCGCCAATAATCCTGTTTATTCATTCCTTCTGCGTATCGCTTCGAAAAAACTGACTCTCTTTGCAATGCCATTATTCCCATAGAAAGAAGGGTCATCGGGTGGGTATCGGCCGGCATTCTACGAATTGAATTAAATACATATGTCGGGATGAGGCAACGCTTCCGCCATTCTTCTTCAACCAGTTCTGCTTCTTCATTGGTAGGCATTTCATTACACATTAACAGAAAAAATAGCCCACCTGCCAACGGCATTTGTGAATCTTTTGCTTTTGGTAGCAAATCCAATAGTTCAGAGATTGTATGACCACGGATGAGAATCCCTTTGTTGGGATCTACATAAGAAATATCACTCACTTGAATTTGGACACCACGAATACCACTGTAGATTTGTGAAACGGTTACATCGCAAACTTTAAAATCTCCGTTATTTCGTAACCGGCTAACCCTTTCCCGCCACACAGGTAATTGAGCCTCAATTCTTTCTTCCATTAATTTCATTGTCGTTTGCTCCTTTGACTTTCCAAATAAAAAATGAAAAAATTTCTTTCGACCTCAAAAAGTAGATTGAGGCTGAAAATTTTATCAATCAACCATTAGGATTTATTGATGTTGGTTTTGTTGTGGATAATCGGTTCCGATGTAACCGAGTTCGTGAGAAATGAGTTCGGCAAATTTAAGAACATTTAGTATGTGAGTATTGACTGCATCAGGGGTAAAACGATTGGATGGGCCTGAGATCGTAATTGCAGCAATCACGTTGCCTTTATGATCAAAAATTGGGGCTGCTACACCTGCCGCATCTGATACCCATTCGCCATTACTATAGGCGTATCCCTGTTTCATAATTTTTTTAAGTTCTTTTCTTAATTCTTGCGGATCGGTAATTGTATGGTCTGTAAACGGTTTGAACTCAGTTTTTTGAATAATTTCTTCTTGCCTTTGATAAGGTAAGAAAGCAAGCAATACTTTCCCAGCCGAACCAGCGAATAGTGGTAATCGCCTGCCGATTCGGGCAACAATCCGGACATTCTGAGCGCTTTCCATTCGCTCAATACACAATCTCTCATCATTGTCCAAAATATACAAACTGATCGTTTCTTTTGAACGTAAAAGTAATTCGTTTATGAATGGAAATGCAACATTCCGGATATCAAGATTGGCTGAATATATCTCTGCCCAACGTAAAGGTTTGGGTCCAATTGAATAGGCTTTGGTTACATTATTTTGGACCAAAACACCCCAATTTTTCATTCCAGCCATTAATCGACCACACACACTTGATGGCAAGTTTGTTATACGAGCCACTTCGCGGACTCCCAATTCATAGTCCTCAAGGGAAAAACAATCAAGTATTTGAAATGCACGATCAAGGGTCTGGATTTTTTCGATTTTCATTTTGTGCCACTGAGCGGGACGCTGTCCCAAGAATATTATAAGATTATAGAGACGAGATGCTTTTATGTCAAGTAGCAAAATGGATTTATTTTGTTAGCATTATAAGAAACGATTTGGATGGATAATCATGATAAAAAATACCTTTCAAGAGCAGATCATAACTTTCTTTCAAGGCAAACTGGTGGTACCTGATTTCCCTACGATACCTTTTATCCCTGGAGATGGAATTGGGAATGAGGTATGGAATGCCACTGAACAAGTTGTAAATTTCGCTGTTAATGCTTCATATAAAGGGAAAAAATCAATTCGTTGGAAAAAAGTTCTTGCGGGTGAAAAAGCTTTTCAGGAAACCGGTACTTGGTTGCCAGATGAAACGCTTGCTGATTTTCGACATTATGTTATTGGGATTAAAGGCCCTTTAACAACTCCTGTTGGCGGTGGTATCCGTTCTCTCAATGTTGCATTAAGAAAAGACCTTGATTTGTATGTTTGCTTGCGACCAGTCCGTTGGTTTAAAGGAATTCCCGCACCAGTCCACCACCCCGAAAATGTCAATATAACCATTTTTCGGGAAAACACGGAAGATGTTTATAGTGGTGTTGAATTTGCTGCTGGTTCTACTGAATCACGATTGTTAATCGAATTACTCGGACAACACTTTCCGAAAGAAATTCAGAAAATTCGGTTCACGGAGGATGTGGGTTTAGCAATTAAACCAATTTCCAAACCTGGAAGTGAACGATTAGTCCAGTCAGCAATTGAATACGCCATCCAGGAAAATATAAAAGTAATCACCCTGGTCCATAAAGGGAACATCATGAAATTTACCGAAGGAGCATTTCTTCAATGGGGTTATGATATCGCTGAACAAAAATATGGCTCCAAGGTATATACATCACGCCAATGGCAAAAAACCCAAAAATCTTCTGGTGAGGAGTTTGCGAACAAAGAAAAAGAGAAAGCCATTAAATCCGGAAAAATCTGGATTAATGACATCATAACAGATGCTGCATTTCAACAGGTTTTACTATATCCGCAGGAATTTGAACTTCTTGTAACGACAAATTTAAATGGAGATTACCTTTCCGATGCCCTGGCAGCCCAAGTTGGTGGAATTGGTATTGCACCAGGAGCAAATATAAATTATCAGACAGGGATCGCAATTTTTGAAGCAACCCATGGAACAGCCCCTTCCATTGCCGGAAAGAATATGGCAAATCCATCTTCATTGATACTTTCGGCAGAAATGATGTTGAGATACATCGGATGGGAAGGCGCAGCTAATCTCATAATTCACGGACTTGAGCGATCTATTGCAGAAAAGAAACTCACTCCGGATCTATCTCAGTTTGTTGAACAATCGATCCGGGTTGGAACTAGCGAATTTGCAGACATTGTTTGCAAAAACATGATTGATTAAATAGGGAGATTTTTAAAGTGAAAGGATTATCATCTACAAAATCCAAGCTTTTCGTAAACAATCAGGAATATGTTTATTACAATATCAAAAATATTCCTGGGACGCAGCCAAACTACTGGGAAAAAATACCTTACTCTGTTCGGGTATTGTTGGAAGGTGTCATCAGGAATTCTGATGAAAAAAATATCACAATCCAAGATGCTCGTTATTTGGCTTCCTGGAAACCAATCGAAGATCAACGGGAACCGATTGCTTTTTACCCGGGTCGAATTGTTTTGCAGGATTTTACGGGTGTCCCGGTAATGAATGATCTGGCTGCTATGCGGTCTGCACTCGCAAAACGGGGTGACAATCCATTAAAAATAAATCCCATTATTCCGGTTGATCTGGTCATTGACCATTCTGTCATGGTAGATAGCTATGCGAATAATAACGCCCTGACAATCAATGCTAAAGTAGAGTTCGAAAGAAATTTTGAAAGATACCAATTTTTTAAATGGTGTGAACAATCGTTCACCAATTTCAGAGTCGTCCCACCCGCTACAGGCATTGTCCATCAAGTGAATTTGGAGTATTTATCACAGTCTGTTTTAGTTCGTAAACAAGACAACGAATTGGTTGTTTTTCCCGATACATTAATTGGCACAGATTCACATACAACCATGATCAACGGTTTGGGTGTTATAGGTTGGGGTGTTGGGGGTATTGAGGCAGTTGCGGCGATGATGGGACAACCGTTAGAAATCCCCGCCCCGGATGTGATTGGAATCAAATTGAGTGGAAAATTACCCAAAGGAACAACGCCCACTGATCTAACGCTCACGATCATACAAATGCTTCGCAAAAGAGGGGTAGTTGACAAGTTTATTGAATTTTATGGTGATGGATTGGATAACCTACCAGTTACAGATCGTGCAATGATTGCCAACATGACTCCTGAATGTGGTGCAACAGTTATCTTTTTCCCAGTTGATCAAAGAACTCTGGAATATTTGACCTTGACTGGTAAATCCATGGAACAAGTAAATCTGGTTGAAGAATATTATAAAAAGCAGGGAATGTTTCGGGATTCAACATCTGTAGATCCAATCTATACGGATGTCATTGAAATGGATTTGGGATCGATAGTACCCAGTTTGGCAGGTCCAAAACGGCCACAAGACCGAGTCCCTCTCGATGAAGTGCAAGACAACTTTCGATCCAGTCTGATCAAACCCAAGAATCAAAATGGATTTGGATTATCTGAAGAACAAATTAACCACGAGGCTGGTATTAATTTTGATGGCCAACATTATTCAGTGAAACCCGGATTTTTAGCCATCGCAGCAATTACATCCTGCACCAACACATCCAACCCATTCGTGATGATTGCAGCCGGACTTGTTGCAAAAAATGCCGTTGAATTAGGGCTGAAAGTTCCTAAATATGTAAAAACCAGTCTTGCTCCTGGATCGCGCGTTGTGACAGAATATTTAAATAAAAGTGGGCTAACGAAAAGCCTGGAAACATTAGGATTCCATACAGTCGGTTATGGTTGCACCACTTGTATTGGAAATAGTGGACCATTGGCTAATGAAGTCATTCATGTGATTGATAAAGAAAAAGTACTGGCCAGCGCTGTGTTATCCGGAAACCGTAATTTTGAAGGTCGAATCAATCCGTATACTCAGGCAAACTATCTAGCTTCTCCCCCATTAGTTGTCGCCTATGCTTTGGCTGGGACAATTGATATCAATTTAGCAAAAGATCCTATTGGTTACGGTACGGACCAAAATCCGGTTTTCCTGAGTGACATTTGGCCAAGTTCTTTAGAAATTCAGGACTTATTAAATTCATCCATCGGACCGGATTTGTTCCGTAAAAGTTATCAGGATATCTTCTCAGGAAACTCAAAATGGAACGATCTTCAAGTGGAAAAAAGCAGTTTATTTAATTGGTCAGACTCATCAACATATTTACGAGAACCTCCATTTTTTCTGGATTCACTTTCTAAAAAAGAACCCAAAACTATCTCGGACGCTAGGGTTTTATTGATGTTGGGAGATTCAATTACCACCGATCACATTTCTCCCGCTGGCTCCATCGCACTAAGTAGTCCTGCAGGAAAGTACTTGCTTGATCATGATATACAAGTACAGGATTTCAACTCGTATGGCTCTCGTAGAGGGAACGATCAGGTCATGACCCGAGGTACTTTCGCGAATATTCGTATTAAGAACCTTCTCCTGGCGGGAACTGAGGGTGGATATACAATTTATCACCCAACTGGTGATGTTATGGATATTTTCTCCGCTTCCCAATTATATAAAAAGGCGGGAATCCCATTAATTGTGATTGCTGGAAAAGAATACGGTACCGGATCATCTCGGGATTGGGCAGCAAAAGGACCACTTTTATTGGGAGTAAAAGCTGTAATTGCTGAGTCGTTTGAAAGAATTCATCGTTCAAATTTGGTAGGTATGGGGATTCTGCCTCTAGAGTTTTTACCAGGTCAAAATGCCAATTCCCTAAATCTTATCGGGACGGAAGTGATCAATATTGAGGAACTGTTCCCAATTCAACCTGGAAAAATAATCACAGTTCGGGTTGAAAACGCACAAAATGAAATCAAATTGATAAGGGTCAAATTGAGAATTGATACACAAATCGAAATAGAATATTTTCAAGCGGGTGGAATCATGAATTATATTTTGGAGGAACAAAGTTTAGAATAACTTTTATCACTTTTCCAAGAATAGAAAAAACTCTTGGTAGCAAGAGTTTTTTCTTATCCATTTTCAAAGGATCTTTTATTATTTTATGCGCTGCTGATTAGTTTTAGTATTATTTAGATTCAAGCAATTATCTCAACTCGGTTCCCATCCGGGTCAAGAATACCGCTTTCATAATACCCATCACCAGTAATCCTTGGTTCACTATAAACAGAAATACCAGCGCTTCTTAGTTCTGAAGTAAGTAGATCTACAGCTTTCTTTGACCCCACTCGAAAAGATAAATGTGCAATTCCAATCCTATTTTGCTGTCCAAAATCAGTCTCTAAGCCAGAAATGGTCATTATTTCCAATCGAGACCCACTGGAAAATGATATGAAGTAAGATTCAAACTCACTTCTATCATTTCGATATTTTTCCCCGCATTCCCCATGAAAGTACTTGATGTAAAACGATCGTAGAGTTTCTAAGTTATTCGTCCATATGGCGATGTGATCAATTTTCATTTTAACACTTTTATGTCTTGGTGATCGATCAGCGATCACTTTATCTTTACTCGTAATAATTTATTCGGGTGAGTAGACAATTACTTCAACGCCAGCAGTTTTCAAAAACTCAAGGGCAATTGGATCGATACGATAAGAATTCTTATAAATTAACTTAGAAATCCTAGCATTTATCAACATTTTTGTGCAATTCAAGCAAGGAAAGTGAGTCACATAACAGACAGCATCTCTCGTCGCCAATCCAAACACAGCCGCCTGAATAATCGCATTGACTTCAGCATGCACAGTTCGAACACAATGACCTTCGACCATTAAATGCCCTACATCGTCACAGTGTTCCAACCCGGCTGGTGATCCATTATATCCGGTCGATACAATATGTTTTTCTTTTACCAAAACTGCACCAACAGAAGCCCGATCACAGGTTGATCTTAGTGCTACATCATCTGCAATCTTCATAAAATAATCATCCCAAGGTGGTCGCATGTTATCTCCTGATTAAATTATTAATAATTGTATTCAAATTATTGATTTGGTTATACATTTTTAACAAAGAAAAAAACGAGATTATCCGAATTTTCCTGAAATATAGTCCTGTGTACGCTGATCCACAGGTTTTGTGAAAATCTTATCTGCCGAGGAAAATTCAATTAACTTTCCCTGTAAAAAAAACGCAACAAAGTCCGCAATCCGGGCTGCCTGCTGTGTATTGTGAGGAGCAACAACGATTGTGTATTGTTTTTTTAATTCCGTAAGTGAGTTTTCAATTCTGGCAGTAGCTAAAGGATCGAGCGCTGAAGTCGGTTCATCTAACAGGATGATCTCTGGTTCTAAAGCCAGAGTACGTGCCAGACATAAACGCTGTTGTTGTCCACCAGATAATGAATTTGCTGGGTCATGCAATCGATCATTCACTTCATCCCAAAGTTCAGCCAAGCGGAGTGCGCGTTCCACTGCGTCATTGAGCACACTTTTATTCTTCTCACCAGCAAGCTCCAATCCATAGGCAACGTTTTGAAAGATGGATAATGGTAAGGGCAAAGGTCTGGAAAAAACAATACCAACTTTTCTTCTTAATTCTATAACATCAAGGTCTGGGTCCAAAACATCAATATTATCAATAAGTACTTTACCAGTAACTTTCTTAACATCAGCCAGATCGTTGAGTCGATTAAGGATCCTTAAAAAGGTTGATTTCCCTCCACCAGAAGGACCAATCAACGCAGTAATCTGATTTGCTGGAATTCGAAGATTTATATCAAAAAGCGATTCTGTTCCATCAGAATAGGTAAGGCTAAAGTGCTCTACAATTATTTTATCCATTATTACCATTGCCTGCGGGCACGTGCCCTGGATCGAATTACAGTCGCTATAATATTCATAATTAATACAAAAACGATAAGAACCAGTACTGTCCCATATTGAATTTGAATTGGCATTCCAGGTACTTGAGTCGAAATTACAAACAAATGGTAAGGGAGAGCCATGGTGGCGTCCATTGGCGACCCTGGCAGCCGTGGCAAGAAAAACGAAGCCCCAGTAAAAAGAATTGGAGCGGTCTCACCTGCTGCACGTTCAAGACCCAAAACAACACCAGTCAAAATTCCGGAAACTGCCTGTGGCAAAATAATTCTTCGAATTGTTTGCCACTTTGTTGCTCCTAAAGAGACACTAACAACTCGAAAAGACTGTGGAACAGCATGTAAAGCCTCTTCAGTGGTGCTTATAATTACTGGTAGAGTCATAATCGAAAGGGTCAAAGAGGCAGACAAGATGCTCGTCCCGAATTTGAGAAAAATAACAAAAAGTCCCAACCCAAATAATCCATACACAACTGAGGGAATTCCAGCCAAATTAATGATTGCAAGACGTATATTTCGTGTTAAGCGATTATCCGATGCGTATTCCGAAAGATAAATGGCAGTTGCAATCCCCAATGGAACTGAGAAAATGGCGGTGCCAACCGTCAAATAAAATGTGCCAACAATTGCTGGCCATATACCACCTGCACGCATTCCATCAACAGGCATTGCAGTCAGGAATTCCCAGCTAATTGCGGGTGCACCCAAATAAATAATATAAATTACCACTGTGATGATCGGTAAGACTGTTGCAATTGTCAGAATTGTTAATACCGAAAAACCAAATTTTTCGATAATTAACTGTCGCTTCATGGGGATATTAATTTGTTCAGCAGGAATATTGCTCATGATAATATCCTTTCTGAACGTTTAATTTCTCGGGAACTAATCTTGGATGCGATAATATTTACCGTCATTGTAAAAACAAAAAGCACGATACCAATAAAGAATAATACATGATAATGGACGCTGCCACTTGCTACTTCACCCATTTCAGATGCAATGGTAGCAGTCATAGTCCTAATAGGTAAAAATAACGATCGTAGAGAATCCGGAATAACTGGTGCGTTTCCGGTAACCATCATCACCGTCATCGTCTCTCCAATGGTTCTTCCCAATCCCAACATAATAGCTGTGAGGATGCCGGTTCGTGCTGCCGGGACAGTTACTTGCCAAATCGTTTGCCATCGGGTAATTCCCAGTGCCAAAGAACCGTGCCTGTAAGAGACAGGGACATTTTTTAGAGCATCTTCTGAGATGGAGACAATGGTCGGAATTGCAATTCCGCCTAATAAAAGCGATCCTGTAAATGCAGTTAATCCGGTGGGTAACTTTAAGACATCTCGAAGAAATGGGGAAACGATTAAAATACCCAGGAAACCAAGCACCACACTGGGTAATCCGGCTAATAATTCCACTAAAGGTTTTAGAATTTCCGCCAACCATTTTGGAGCAATTTCCGCTATAAAAACGGCTGTGAGTACGCCAAATGGAACAGCAATGATAGATGCGCCTAAAGTCACAACCAAAGAACCTAGAATTAGCGGAACAATTCCATAATACCCTTCTATCGGGTACCACCGTTGACTTAATAATTCACTAATCGGTACATCGAATAAGGCAGGTACGCCTTCTGAAATCAGAAAAAACAAAATTAAAAGAACAAATAAGATAGATGACAAACCTGAAATTTGAACACCCTTTGTAATAATCACTTCAGAAAGGTTAAGTTTTTTTGCGCTCACGTCTCTCCCTTTAAAATTGGCACAAAACCAAGGTCAGCTACAATCTTTTGGCCCGCTTCAGAAAGTATCCAATCCATATATGTTTTAATAATTCCAGTCGGTTCTCCATTGGTATACATGTACAAATCGCGAGAAATCGGATAAATGTTTTGATTTACTGTATCAATACTAGGCAAAATATAATCGCCAAGACTATTTTCTACAGCTAAGACTTTAACATCAGATGTAATATAACCAAGGCCATCATATCCGATGGCGTTTGGATTATTGGCTACTTCAGAAATTATTCCTTCCGATGAAGGCAAAAGCAATGTATCGGCAGAAAAAATTGTTTTGTCCTTAGAATTTCCTAATCGAATAACGGCTTCCAGGAAATAAACATGAGTACCAGAGTTTGTTTCCCGTGAAAGTTTAACAATTGGACGATCATCCCCACCTAACTCGGACCAATTCTCGATTTTTCCACTATAAATATCTGAAATTTGCTGCAATGTAAGCCTGTCAATTGGATTCTCCGGATTAACAATTACAGCGATTGCATCTCTGGCAACAATCAATTCTTTTGGATATACATCATTTGCGTTTGCTTCAAGAATTTCTTCCTGCTTAATTTTTCGCGAGGCGTTTGCTATATCGACCGTATTACTAATCAAAGCCGAAATACCTGTACCACTCCCTCCCCCTGTGACTGAAATGCTAACTTCAGAGTTCTCTTTTTGATATTCTTCAGCCCAGAACAAGGCCATATTAACCATTGTATCTGAGCCTTTGTTTTCCAAATAAGCACTTGTAGTAACAGTTCCATCAATTTCATCTTGTGTCTGAATATTATTTTGACACCCTGAAAGTATGATTGAAAGTGAAATGAAGAAGCAAAAAAGTTTCTTGTGTATTGTATTCATGATTGAAAATTATAAAGGATAAATGGCAAAGTCAGGTAAATTTAACATATTAATAATAATCTTTTCTCAACACAATTTGAAAGCAATGTTCAATTAATGGATTTTCTTTTTGCTGGATTTTCATTCCTCCATGCAGAAGTTAAAAGGATGACATAATTGGGTTGAAATTACGATCTATTAATATTTATTCAAATTATGGTCCGATGAAATATTAAGATTTTTAATAGATTTTATTTAGGTTTTATTGAGCTTCTTTCAAATAAAATAATAAAGTGCGTTAGGTGAAATAAGGGCGTTACAAAAAAACTCTATGAAATTGGATTTCTACATTCCACCCGCACGGAATTGAATATGATTATTACCAAATTAGTATACGGATTATTGACTTATCGTGTTTGAATCGATATTATAAGAATAAGTAATATCTTATAACATTCGAAGAATGATTGTAGGTTTATTCTTTTTTATTTTGTGCCATTATTATTAATTTCTCACAATTCATTCTTCACTAACATCGCTAAATTTTAGTGTTTTTCAACGACCCTATATTTTGGTGCTCAATTGGTTTTACGAATCGTTGACTCATATAATAAAAAATGGAATAGTGAGAATTAGGTATGGATTCGATTATTAACCCTGAAAAAGAATATACGAATTCCAAAAAGAAATCCATTAATGCTGGAATTCAAAATACTCCAAAACTTATTCAAGTTGTGTTTTTATATCTGGGATTGTTGATATCTGACTTTTTAATGATCGGTTTTGCTTTCAGGTTTGCATATTGGATTCGCTTTGAAATCAACTTACCATTTTTCGTTCGAGATGCGCTTGCTTCCCCGGATTATTATGAAAATCTAATAGTTATTATTATTCCGGTCTGGTTACTTGTATTTATCCTTTCCGGGCTTTACACAATGGACAATTTAATGGGGGGAGTAAAAGAGTACAACCTTCTTTTTTATTCAAACACGATTGCAGTTTTGGTCATGGTTGCTACCGGGTTTTTCCAACCAAACATCATCTTCGCTCGAGGATGGTTATTAATATCCTGGATCTCTGCATTCTTTTTTACAGCTCTGGGCCGTTTTACATTACGAAGAATCTTTTATTTTATGAGGACAAAGGATTGGTATCTCCAGAATACTGTTGTGGTTGGATTTAACGAAGAAGCCACTTCCATGGTTGAGCAATTTCTCAACCCGAAACAATCTGGTCTTCGAATTCTTGGATTTGTCGATTGTAAAGAGACTCCAGGAACTCAAATTTACAGACATTTGAAATGTCTGGGTAACATCAGCAATTTGGAACCAATCATATCTGAATACAATATCCAAAAGATCATTTTGATCAGTTCCGCCCTTTCTCACGAACAAGTTTTGGATATTTATCAGAATTATGGCATGTCAGAAAAAATCAAATTACACATTTCTTCCGGCCTGTACGAAATTGTCACGACAGGTATGAAAGTCCGTGAATATGCCTGGGTCCCTCTTGTTGAAGTAAATAAAGTTCGATTAACAGGGATGAATTATTGGTTGAAAATCATTTTAGATTATGGAATTACAATCCCTGGAATAATTTTTCTTTCTCCATTTTTATTCATTGTTGGATTACTAATCAAACTGGACTCCCCCGGTCCAATTTTTCACCGTCGAAGAGTGATGGGTGTAAATGGAAAAGAATTTGACGCTTTTAAGTTCAGAACCATGTTTGTCAATGGAGATGAAATCCTACAGAAATATCCAGATAAAGTAGAAGAATTATCAAAAACACACAAATTGAAGGATGATCCCAGAATAACAAAAATTGGTGCTTTCCTACGAAAATGGAGTATTGATGAATTTCCCCAACTCTTCAATATCCTTCGAAATGAGATGTCGCTGGTAGGGCCAAGAATGATCTCTCCTGAGGAAGTTCAGGATTATCAGAAATGGGGAATGAATTTACTCACTGTAAAACCTGGAATCACGGGAAAATGGCAAGTTTCCGGCAGATCAGATATTTCCTATCAACAACGCGTCCAATTAGATATGTATTACATCCGAAATTGGAGTATTTGGCTGGATGTTCAATTATTAATCCAAACGATACCTGCTGTAATCAGTAAAAAAGGTGCGTATTAACAGATTTATTAACGAGAGGATGATTTATGAAAGTGCTAGTTACTGGCGGAGCGGGATTTATTGGCTCGAATATAGTGGATGAATATATTAATAACAATTATGAAGTAGTCATCGTCGATAGCCTGGAAACTGGACGGCAATCGAATATCAATCCGAACGCGAAATTTTATAAGATGGATATACGAGATCCCAATCTTGAAAGTGTTTTTCGCGATGAAAAACCCCAAATTGTCAATCATCATGCTGCTCAAATGGATGTTCGAAGATCTGTATCGGATCCAAAATATGACGCAGATGTAAATGTGGTTGGATCATTGAATGTCCTGGAATTATCAAGAAAATATCAAGTTTCTCGCATACTTTACAGCTCTTCAGGTGGAACTGTATATGGCGAGCCGGTTTATTTACCCTGTGATGAGAAGCACCCCATTCGACCAATATGCCCTTATGGAGCGACGAAATATATCTTTGAAGTCTATTTGGATATGTATAAATTTATGTATGGCATGGATTTCACTGTTTTTCGATACCCAAATATCTATGGTCCCAGGCAAGATCCTCATGGTGAAGCTGGCGTAGTTGCAATTTTTACAGGTTTAATGCTTAATTCGAAACCAGTTACGATAAACGGTGATGGGAAACAACAACGTGACTTCGTCTATGTAAAAGATATTGCCCGAGCGAACCTGATGGGAAGTTCTAAACAGACCGGATCTGGAATTTATAATTTAGGATCAAGTGTTGCCACTGATGTCAACCAAATATTTGACGAGTTAAAATCAATCACCCAATACCCTTTAGATGCATTGCATGGTCCGGCAAAATTAGGGGAAACCAGCAAAATATATCTCACAGGAGATAAAGCTAAATTAGAACTTGGTTGGGAACCATCAGTCTCTCTACATGAGGGTCTACAGGCAACTGTTGACTACTTCAGACAAAAAGAGGTGGCTCTTTGATCATTGTCCAGACACCTTTACGCATCAGTTTTTTTGGTGGTGGTACCGATTTTCCATCTTATTTTCGCCGTGAAGGTGGGTGTGTACTCAGTACTGCGATTGATAAATATATATTTGTGACCATAAAACAAAGATTTGATGATTTGATCAGGATTGGTTATACAAAAACTGAAATTGTTGAAGATGTGAACGAAATTCAACATGAGCTTATTCGAGAAGCATTTCGTATGACCGGATTAAAAAAAGGTGTGGAAATTACGACAATGGGAGATATTCCTGCCGGAACCGGGTTGGGATCTTCGTCTACTGTCACGGTTGGGGTTTTGAATGCCATGTATGCATTTCAAAACAAATTTGTACGCCCGGAAGACCTCGCCAAAGAAGCATGTCAAATCGAAATAGACACGCTGAATAAACCAATTGGCTACCAGGATCAATACATTGCGGCTTTGGGTAATTTCCGGTTGATTGAATTTGGCAAAGATGGAAAAATCACAACTCAGGTAATTGCATTAGACCCGATTGTGAAAAATCGATTAAATGAAAATTTATTGCTTTTTTACACCGGGCAACACAGATTATCAGAATCAATTCTTACTGAACAAAATAATCATGTTCAGGACAATTTAAAAATATTAAATAAATTAAAAATTATGGCACATAGTGCAGTTGAAGAATTACAAAAAGGTGATATTGATTGCATAGGCTATATGCTGAACGAAAGTTGGCAACTAAAAAAACGTTTGGCAAGCGGTATCACGAATGGAAAAATTGATTATTATTATGAATCTGCAATCTCTTCCGGAGCGCTCGGTGGAAAAGTTACTGGCGCTGGTGGTGGTGGATTTTTATTAATATATTGCCCTTATGACAAAAGAGATGCTGTGCGGACCCGGCTGAAAGAATTGAGGGAAATCCCCATTCAATTAGAAGAGAGTGGTTCCAAAGTAATTTTTGATTATCGTAATTAAGTGTTTTTGGAAGGTTTTTGGAGGTAAAAATGGTAAATATTGATGAATACCTAAGTTTCTTAGGAACAAGTCTTTCGCAGATACCACTTGAAAAAGTAAAACATGTTATCCAAATATTGCACCACGCAAGATTAAATGGAAAACAAGTATTCATTATGGGAAATGGCGGTAGTGCGTCAACTTCAAGTCATTTTGTATGTGATTTAGCAAAAAATAATTATTTTGAGGGATTACCCCCTTTTAAAGCAATTGATTTAAATTCTAGTAATGCAATTTTTACGGCTTATGCAAATGATGATGGATACGAAAATGTATTTGCGAGCCAATTACGTAACTTGATCAACCCTCATGATATTGTCATCGCAATTTCAACAAGTGGAAACTCACCGAACATCTTAAAAGCAGTCAAATTAGCCAACAAAATTGGTGCCATTACGATCGGGTTCACTGGGTATGAAGGCGGCAAACTAGGTCAAATGGTAAATGTGGAAGTGCGGGTTGCTTCGGATAATATCCGTCACATTGAAGATATTCACATGATCATTTCACATTTGATCAGTTTTGCACTATATGAAATCAGCAGTGAAACCCTGGCTTTTCAAATTAAGACAAATCAGTCCTTTGATTCTAAAATCAACAACATTACAAAACAAAAGACAAAAGCATTTGATAAAGATAAGATCAGTCAGGATGAATTTACGACTATAAATTCAAGTGCGTTGGATAGCACAAATACATCTATGCTATTTCAGTTATTAAGAATGCTCCTGGAAATTACCAATACTAAAAGCGGTACTTTGATCGTTTTGGATGAATCTGGTAACGTCATTGATGGTGCACAGGTATTTGGTGGAAAAACGGTTTCACCTTCAATTGAGCAATTGCTCGATATTAGTCAAAATGGATTGGCCGGATGGGTAGTAAAAAATAAACAAGCTACCATTGTGGAAAACACGAATGACGATGCGCGATGGTTACAGCGTCCCTGGGAACTTGACCATCAGGAATCAAAATCCGCTTTGAGCATCCCTATTAAGGCAGGGAATATTGTGGGCTGCATAACGCTGGTTCGACCGAAAGAAAATCGTTTTTCGATCAAAGATTTGGAATTAGTAACGAGCATGACATCCAGTATCGAACCTGCATTAAATAAGCCAAAAAAACAATCTGGAGATTGAATAAATATTCATATCTAATTTTTGTTTAAATAATTAATGGTATTCAATTGATATCAATAACCAATTTTATTAATCTTGGGTCTAGAAAAGAACTTTTTTCACAGAGACAAACATACGATCACCAACAACAATGGTGTTAGTATGGCGGAGCATGCCAGGTCAATAGACAAATGAATCAAACTGAAAATCAGCCATTACATAAAACACCAAAAAGTGGGATTTTGTCTGTTCTATCACTGTATATAAACCGCCAAGCGAATTCGATTCCACGCTATATTTGGGAAAACCTGTTCTATATATTTTTTGGGTGGGTACCTACAATTGTTGGTATTGGAATTCGTGGAATTTTTTATCACTTAATTCTTGATATGGATGGTTGGGCTGCTATTGAAAATAATGTAAGGTTGAGATTTGCCAAGAATATTCACTTGAAAAATGGAGTTTATTTGGATCAAAATACCTATTTGCATGCCTGTGAAAATGGCATCTCCATTGGAGAAAATACAATCATTATGCACGGGTCAATTTTACATGTTTATAATTTTCGAAACCTACCACACTCCGGAATTAAAATTGGAAAAGACTCCTTGGTTGGTGAATATTCGGTTATTAGGGGGCAAGGCGGAGTTACTATTGGTGACCGGGTATACACCTCACCCTTTACTCAAATTCTTGCTGTAAACCATGTAATTAATGATCCATCCATTCCGATTATTGATCAGGGAATAACCGCTCAAGGTATTGTCATTGAAGATGATGTATGGATTGGGTCGGGGGCAATCATTACAGATGGCATCAGGATTGGACATGGATCTGTAGTTGCTGCCGGGGCGGTTGTTACGACAGATATTCCTTCGAACGTTATCGCAGCCGGGATACCTGCAAAGGTACTCCGTTCGATCGAAAAACGAGATCCTGATAATGATAAGGAAATTTATTTTTAATGAGGGATAATGATTGATTCTTTAACAATCGTAATACCTGCTTATAATGAAGAACAGGGTATATCCGAAATCATGGGTAGGGTACTGGCAGTACGGCCTGAGCTGGCTAAAATCGGAATCAACAAAATGGAGTTGCTGGTGGTCGATGACGGATCAAAAGATCAAACTGCAGCAATCGCTAAAACGTTTTCCGATAATGATCCTCTTGTTCGTGTGATCACACACAAAAAAAATAGAGGGTATGGTGGAGCACTCAAAACCGGGTTTTCTCTTGCTTCAGGTGATTTAATTGGGTTTCTGGATGCAGATGGAACATACCCACCGGAATACTATCCAGCTTTATGCAAATCAATCCTTGACGGAGCTGATTTAGTTATCGGATCCCGAATGGCAGGTTCTGCCAGTCAAATGCCAGTCACCCGTAGAATAGGTAACTTCTTATTCGCAAATTTACTTAGTTTATTAGGATGGCAGAAAATTTCCGATAGTGCAAGTGGGATGAGAGTCTTTCGAAAAGAAATTTTGGCAAAAATTTACCCTTTACCAAATGGATTGAATTTAACCCCTGTAATGAGCACCAGAGCAGTATATGAAGATATTAAAATGGTTGAGGTTCCAATTCCTTATAGCGAACGATTAGGCCGTTCTAAATTATCCGTTATCAAAGATGGTTGGGTATTTCTGGAATCGATGGTTTGGACTGTATTGGCTTATAACCCGGTTCGGGTATTAGGAATTATTGGTTTATTTGCCTTTTTACTGTCAATTCTCATTTTCTTGGGCTTATTAATCTCGCGAATCGCTGGAGTAACTGCAATAGGTCCCTGGGGAGTCTATGCCTTATTCTTAGGTATGATTTCTTCAGTTGGAGGCATTTCGCTCTTTGCTCTGGGAGCAACTTTTAATTATTTGGTATCAATCTTCTACAAAAAGAAGATTCGACAAGGTCTTTTTGGTAAACCTATATTTAGCAAACCATTGGAGTCATATTTTGGATGGTTTGGTTTGTTAGCAATTGGAATTGGTTTTTTGTTTGGTTTGGTGAGTTTAATCCTTGGCTTGCAAGGATGGGAAATAGCCAGACTTTGGTTATACATGTTGGGAAGTGCAATGGTAACCCTGGTTGGAATTCAATTAGTTTTATATTGGTCACTAATGCGCGTATTAAAAGATATATCCATGCGTGCCACTGACGTAGACCAGGACATGAGTCCAGAATAGAATGAAGGCAAATATTATGAGCGAAGAATCTCTTGAAAAAGTAAATTTAGGTACAAGACGTATTGCTAACGTAAAATTAGCAAATTTTCCGAATGCAGATCAGATCGTCCGGGAAAATATCATTAAATCTCGTCGGACAGAAGCTGTGGATATACTGCTGGTTAACCCACCAACTCCGGATGGAGAGTTATGGATTAGAACGCAGCACCGTGTTGGTAGAAAGACCCGCGAGAATATGGTTTGGCCACAAGTCTCCCTGGCTCAAATGGCAGCATTAATGGTGCCTACATATAAAGTAAAAATAATAGACGCAAATGCGGAGAGAATGGGCTGGAAAGAATTTACAGAACTAATCAATCTATATCAACCAAAATATTACTTTACTCAAATGACTGCCCCCACTCTTGAAAATGACATGTACGGATGTTTTTTGGCAAAATCTCGAGGTGCAACCACGATTGCATTTGGAACTCATGTCACTCCGATTCCGGTCGAAACGATGCGTCCTTTTCCAGCACTCGATTTCTCTCTGGTGGGGGAGCCTGATTTAACAATTTTAGATTTGTTGGATCATTTGGAAAATAAAATAGAACAAAGGACTGAACTCGTCAAAAAGTTGATGGCAGATCATGATCCAAATTACAAACCCTCATTCAATCAAGATGGAAGTGTAAATTTCAGTGGCATTAAAGGTCTCGCCTGGAGAGATGGGGATAAAGTTGTCGTCAATCCTCCCAGACCTTTTATTAAAGATTTAAATGATTTACCCATTCCGCTTCACGAATTGTTACCTTACAAGAAATATTTAATGCCTTTGATTAAAGGTCCATTCACTTTTATCGTGAGCAGTCGAGGATGTACAGCTGGATGTATTTATTGTATTAAACATGTCAGTTATCAGTATTCAGTGAGAATCAGAGAACCGGAAAAAATCATGGAAGAACTTTGGGTCTTAAAAAATCTTGGACTCAATAATGTTCACATGTATGCAGATTTGTTTACTGTTAGTCGTGATCAGGTTGTTGGGTTATGCAAATTAATGATTGAATCCAATATTAACATGAAGTGGACCTGCAACAGCCGGGTTGATTACGTTGATGAAGAGATGCTTCAACTTATGGCGAAAGCTGGCTGTCATTTGATCAGTTGGGGGGTTGAATCAGGCAGTGCAGAAATCTTAAAACATGCCAGGAAAGGTGCAGATCCCGATAAAGCAATGCGCGCACTCACCTGGTCAAGAAAAGCCGGAATAAAAAATTGGGGCTATTTTATTATTGGTCTACCAACCGAAACTGAAGAGACTATCAAGAAAACTATCGAATTCGCGAAAACTTTACCACTGGACATCGCCTTATTCCATGTGGCAGCACCTTATCCTGGCACTCCATTTTTCTTCGAAGTAGTCGAAAATGGTTGGTTCAGACCAGGTACACGATGGGAACAGGTGGATATGGATAAAGGAACAGTGTTGGATTACCCGGGTCTTCCAGCTGAAAGATTGCTGTATTGGCAAAAAAGAGCCTTTAGAGAATGGGCATTTCGACCTGGGCCAATGTTTACCTACCTCAAAATGTTGTTATCAGATATTTCGACATTCAAGATCGCATTGAGTACTGGTATTCAACATCTTTCATGGCAATCTGAAAAGAATAAATCTTAGTTGGAAGTAGTAATCAAATGGGTTATGGACTAAAAAAAAGCATTCCGTGGTCTGTATTCACCAGAACAAAATCAAGCCCAATTCTTGGGCTTATTTTGTTCTTGCTTGTTTTGTTTTTACTGAACGCAAAATTAAAAGTTGCAGAAGCCCAATCAATTACCCAGGGTTGGCAGGATCCAATTAATTTATCAAATTCTGGAGGTACACAGAATCCAACCTTACTCAAAGGACCATCCGGACAATTACATGCCATTTGGGAAGATGATTATGCCTCATTCGTAAATCGCAACTTTACCGATTCTTGGGGTCAGAATTTTCCGCTTGATTTACCTTTTTATCAGCAGAATTATAAAATCATCGCAGACAATTCGGGTTGGTTTTATGTCTTCTGGATTAACGAAGATCATAATTTACAATATTCTGGAGTATCAGAAGCAAACATGAGTTTGACAGGTAATTGGCTATCTGCAACGACAATCGCTTCGTCCGTTGTAGCTTTCGATGTTGATATTGATGACAATAATCAGGTTCATTTAGTCTTTACGCGAGCACTCGATACAAATGAAACGCCATCAGGAATTTATTATCAGAGAACGCTTGGTGCAATTTCCAATTGGTCTGATACGAGGCTGATATATCAATCGAAATATTACCGGAGCTTGATTCCCCCTGAAGGCGAAATGACTGTCGCCGATGTAAACTCATCAGATCAAATGAATGTTAGTGTAAATACAACTTCAATTGATGGGAATATATCCATTTTTTTGGGTTGGGAAAACCCCTCTCTAAAGCGTCTTTTTTACAATAAATCAACAGATAACGGTCAAACCTGGCAACAACCTATGGAAATTGTCACTCCATCACAGGATTTAATATTAATTACACCAAGAAATATGCAAACCGTATTTTTGCCAGAGACTATTCTTCAATTTTGGGAGTTAAGTGAACCCGGTGGAAATTGCACCCTCAATTACCGCACATCTTCGGATAAAGGGGAGAGTTGGACTACCCCATTATCTCTGGATTCAGTTTTTGGGAAATGTCCCGACTCATTACATTGGGATTATCTAAACCCTCAAACAGTTCTTTTTGTTGCCCAGAATCAAAATACTATCTTCCTCGTTGCATGGAATGGGAAAAATTGGAGTCAACCACAAGCACAACCCGAATTAAATCAATTCATTAATCCGATAACTTTTGACTTAATAGAATTCGATAAAAGCAGTCCTGTGATTTCAGACAATACGCTTTACTTAGTGGGAAAAGATCAGTCTGCAAGCAATGATATTTTTTTTACTCAAAAAAAATTCGACGACATTAGTGGGTGGTATAGTGGATCATCAGGTTGGGCTCCTATCCAAATTACAGATATTGGTACGGGGCAAGTGTACGGATTAACATCAGCAAATGGGACAAAAGATCAATTTAATTATTTATTCACTACCAAAAATAATGAAAAAACAAATACCAGCGTACTACAAGCACTGACAATATCCTTATCAGGAGGGCAATCCCTTCTGAAAATAAGTGACAATCTCGAAGGAGAAGCCAGTCAAATAACAAGCGCAATTGATCAGGGTGGATTGAGAACAGCCTTACTATGGAAAGGTGGAAAATTTGGTCAAATTTTCACCAAATGGGCATTTTTGGACCAAATAGATAACCCGGTAGGTTGGTCAACAGATACTCAATTAAAAACAACCTCAACGGGTCAATTCCCATCCATAACTTCAAACAACAATCATGAATTGTTTGCAATATTTAGCAATTCATATGTCGGTCAAAAAGGATTATTTTTCATTAGTTCAACGAATGGTGGTGAAAATTGGACAACACCAATACTAATTTCTGACTTTTCAAATTTGGAGAATTGTCCTTTTTTTGATCAAAGCAGTATCGTCGCCGATAACTCGGAAAACTTTTATATTCTTTTCCAATGCAGTACATATCCCGGAGGTACAGGTTCATTAGGAATGTATGCCATTCAATCTTCGGATGCCGGAAAAACCTGGACAGATCCGGTTCTGGTAACAGAACAACCAGTGACCTGGAATAAACTGCTTTTCAATGGTACGGAAACAATCCATCGTGTTTGGAAAATTGAAGATACAACAACAACCCTCCAACATTCGTTTTCGAAGGATCAAGGCAAAACATGGTCATCGCCCTCAAACGTAGCCATTATTGAAGATCGGACTGGCCCAACATCCTCGACAATTGATCCGGATGGGAATCTCCATGTTCTTCAAACAGCCTATTTACCAAATGGCTTGCCTTCAGCTTACTATTACCGTTGGAATGGAACAAAGTGGGCAAACGGTCAAACTTTATCTTTAGAGTCTGCCGGATATGGGTTAATAACAAATATTGCCACAGGAATAGATTCATCGAATAAATTGCAAGCAGGATTTGCTATGATAAGCCAATCCAATAACAACGAGGAAAGTTTTCTCATAACGGCAAATTATCCGCTATCGATTGAGAACATACTTGTTGAAAA
>PHBS01000173.1 GCA_002841995.1 Chloroflexi bacterium HGW-Chloroflexi-8 | reverse complement strand
AAGCGGATTTGTTAAATCCTTCCAATCCAGTTCCGGATTATCAACTTTCAGTTGTCTACCAGAAGCAAGGGGAATATCCAACAGCAATACAATATGCCGAAAAAGCGATTGCAGACAATCCTTACAACCAATATTATTATGGAAATCTAGGTACCTTATATTTTCGAAATGAGAATTATTCAAAAGCTGCTGAAATTTTGGGTTATATTATTCACGGTGGTGTAACAGAAGCAGGAATCACAATAGAGCCTTTGCCACTTGATTATGGGATTGTCGCTAGCTATTTTGCCCGATTTGGCATATCACAGGCTAGACTGGGCGAATGTGGAGATGCGCTTAAGATTTCACAGGCTTTGCTGGATACTGTATCCAGTGATGAAAATAATGTATTTAACGCAAATGAAATTGTGAATATTTGTCAACAACTAGCTGATGGAGTGGTAAAGACTCCAGTAACGAACGAAACAACAGTCGAGCCCTAAACGACTCGGAGAAAAAATGGGCATAAAACTTCCCGATGATCGTAATATTTTTAGACCTCGCAGCACAAATAATGCGATAAGGATATATTTTTTAATTTTCTTTATTGTTATTGGTGCATTTATCTATCGGGAAGTGATGGCAGGTGAAATTCAAAAACCTTTTTTACCAACACCTACACCGACAAGAACTGCGAATTCTTTTGCATCTGAAGGCGAAACCAATTTTCAAGCGGGAAAACTGGATGAAGCAATAACATCCTATCTGGAAGCAACTACATTGGAACCGAATAATTCCGAAATCTGGGCGGAGCTTGCTCGGATTCAAGCCTATTCATCCAATTTATTGACAACCGATGCAGAAAAGCGTACCAGACTGCAAGATGCTGTGAAATCTGCGGAAACTGCAGTCGCTGTTGATCCAGAAAATAGCACAGCTTTTGCTGTGCAAGCATTTGTTTATGATTGGTATTCTTATCCTCTCTATTCCGGTGAAGAATCTGCGACATATTTATTGAATGCTGAGCGAGCAATTGCCAAGGCGTTGCAATTAGATAGCCAGAATGCGCTTGCCATTGCTTATCGGGCAGAAATCTTTTTAGACCAGCTACGTTACAATGAAGCCCTGGATTATGCTAAACGCGCTCTGGAGATAAATCCAAATCTAATGGATGTTCACCGAATTTATGCACTTGTGATGGAATCCATTGGTAATAGCTATGATCAGGCAATTGAATCTTATAAAAAAGCGGCTGAAATTAATCCTAATTTGACATTTTTATATATCTCAATCGGCGTGAATTACAGGCAATTAAAACAATATGATCTTGCATTGGAATACTTCGCCCGGGCAGTAAAAATTAATGAACAAAATAACATAAAAGATCCGATTCCATATTTGGCGATCGCAAATACTTATATAAACATTGGTGAATCATTTGCTGCTGCGCGAAATGTAATGAAAGCAGTTGAGTTCACGCCAGGTAACGCCAATGTGTATGCCCAATTAGGGTTAGTTTTTTTCAAATCCCGTAATTATGAAGGATCAATTCCTGCTTTTTCATGTGCATTGAATGGTTGTACAGCATTAGAAAGCTGTATTGTCCGGCAAGAATGTAGCGAAGATTCGGACCCTGCTTCAGTCCCACCTTATGAAATTACTGGTTTACCGTTATCAGATAGCACCCTCGTATATTATTATACCTATGGATCAGTTTTATCAGCCATGCATCGAAAAGGGGACGACCAGTGTCAGGAAGCAATGCGAATATTTGACCTGATAAAGAAAGTATATTCTACCGATACTGCCACAATGAGCATAGTAAATGCGGGTGTAGAAATTTGTACCGGTTCATAATGAAATGTTAATTTAATATCAGAATTTCATAAGAATGCATTAATTCCCCTTGACTTTCGAATTAAAGACGAGTAATATTTGATCTGGTTTAGCACTCGTGTTAAGAGAGTGCTAAAATCCCAAAATAAATTTACCTTATGCAAAAGCAGGAGGAAGTACAAATGAATTTGAAACCTTTAGGTAGTCGTGTTTTAGTCGAACCCATCGAAGTAGAAGAAATTACTGCCGGTGGTATTGTTTTACCAGAAACCGCAAAAGAAAAACCCCAAAAGGGTAAAGTTCTTTCAGTTGGTCCTGGTGATCGTGATGAAGACGGTGATCGAATCGCGTTGGATGTGAAAAAAGGCGATGTTGTCTTGTTTGCAAAATATGGTGGCACGGAAATCAAAGTCGATGGCAAGAAATTGCTCATTCTCCGCGAGAGCGACCTGCTTGCTATTGTTGAAGACTAATTGAATTAAATGTGATAAGGAGATAAAAATATGGCAGCAAAACAACTTGTTTTTGGTGAAGAAGCTCGAAGAAAGTTGAAGAATGGTATTGATGTTGTTGCTTCTGCAGTCGCGACAACCCTTGGCCCCAAAGGACGTAATGTGGCTTTAGACCGAAAATTCGGTTCACCTACAATTACTCATGATGGTGTGACGGTTGCGAAAGAAATAGAATTGGCAGATCCATTTGAGAATATGGGTGCACAACTTCTTAAAGAAGCAGCTACAAAGACAAATGATATCGCTGGAGATGGAACAACAACTTCAACAGTATTAGCTCACGCTATTGTTACTGAAGGATTGAAGACCTTAGCCGCTGGTGCCAACCCCATGATGTTAAAACGTGGGATTGAAGCCGCAGTTAAAGCAGTTGCTGATGAAATTAAGAAACAAGCAATCGAGATTCGCGAAAAACACGAAATTGCAAATGTCGCCACAATTTCTGCTCAGGACCGGTCAATTGGTGAATTAATCGCTGATGTGATGGACAAAGTAGGAAAAGATGGTGTTATCACAGTAGAAGAATCCAAAGGTTTGGAATTCGAACAAGAATATGTTGAAGGAATGCAATTCGATCGCGGTTACATTTCTGCTTATTTCGTGACTGATATGGAACACATGGAAGCTGTGATTAGTGATCCGTACATTCTTATTCACGATAAGAAGATTTCTGCAGCTGCTGATATCGTTCCAGTTCTGGAAAAAATGGTACAGGTCGGTAAACGTGATTTAATTATCATCGCTGAGGATATTGATGGAGAAGCATTAGCAACTCTTGTACTAAACAAGATTCGCGGCATGATCAATGTTCTGGCCGTCAAAGCTCCTGGATTTGGAGATCGTCGAAAAGCAATGTTACAGGATATTGCAGTTTTGACTGGAGCCCAGGTCATTTCTGAAGAGACTGGTCGAAAACTTGACACAACTACTGTTGCTGACCTTGGTCGCGCAGAGAAGGTAGTTGCTGATAAAGACAATACAACCATCATCGGCGGTAAAGGTGATGATGTTGCAATCAAAGGTAGAATTGATCAAATTAAAGTTGAAATCGATAAAACTACCAGTGATTACGATCGCGAAAAACTTCAAGAACGCTTAGCTAAATTAGCTGGTGGCGTAGCAATCATCCGCGTTGGTGCAGCAACTGAGACAGAATTGAAAGAAAAGAAACACCGTGTCGAAGATGCTTTGTCCGCAACTCGCGCAGCTGTTGAAGAAGGTATTGTGCCAGGTGGTGGTGTTGCTTTGATCAATGCTATGCATGTTTTGGAAGCGGTAAAAATGGAAAATGAGGACGAGCAAATTGGTGTCAATATTGTTCGAAAAGCCCTTGAAGTTCCAATGCGCAAGATTTCTGAAAATGCTGGTAAAGAAGGTTCTGTTGTAATTGAAAATGTTCGCAAAGCACAAAAAGACAATAACAATCCAAAATTTGGATATGATGTATTGACTGGCGAATATGGCGACATGGTAAAGAATGGCGTTATTGATCCCGCGAAAGTAACCCGTGGTGCACTCGAAAATGCTGGTTCTATCGCTGCTATGATTTTGACGACAGAAGCTTTAATCACGGATGTGCCGGAAGAAAATAAAGGTCCAGCAGCTCCGCCAATGCCCGAATACTAAAAATTGTTGATTGAATGAAAATAGGTTGTGAGAAATCACAACCTTTTTTATATTATAATATGCGGATGCAAAAAGGTATTATCGCTTTCTTCACCGTATATTTTCTGCTTTTTTCTTGGGGTTGCTCCAGTTCGACACAAATTCCGCAAAAAACTTCAGTATCAAATCTCGAAGTAACTGTTTCTTTCACTCCTTCTGTTGAAGCCACAACAATTCCGCCAACAGAAACTCCTGTTCCTGTTCCAGTTGCAGCCGTTGTGAATGGAGAAGGAATTCTATTAGCAGATTTTGAAGAAGAGTATCTTCGCTATCAGGATTCCATCAATAAATCCGGTGTGGAATTAGATCCTGTTGTTGGCAAAGCGACAGTTTTAGAAAATATGATAGATGTTCTCCTTCTCGCACAAAGTGCAAGAGAAGATGGTTTTCTAATCACCGAAGAGCTTTTCCAGGAACGCAAAAATAATCTTGTTGCTCAATTGGGTGATGAGCAAAAATTGGATAGATGGATTGCAGAAAATCATTACAGTGAAGAGAGTTTCACAAGACTTTATAAAATAGAAATTGAAGCAGCTTTTGAGCGAGATGCGATTTTGAAATCTGTGCCTTTAACTGCAGAGCAGATACATGCTAAACAGATCTTGGTTCAGTCGAAAGCCTTAGCAGAGGAAATATATAACCGATTACAATCTGGCGCAGATTTTGCAACACTAGCCTGGATATACGATCCGATTACTGGTGGTGAATTGAGTTGGTTTCCTAGAAATTATTTGGTCCTAAAAGATGTCGAAGATGCAGTATTTCTCTTAAATCCAGGAGAATACACCCCCATTTTATCTACCGATTATGGTTACCAGATCGTTCAGGTTTTAGAAAGGGAGACGGATCGATTACTAACTCAGGATGCCTTATTTACATATCAAAGAAGAGCATTAAAAGATTGGCTTCAGGATAAAAAGCAATCCAGTGTGATCACTATCGAAGACAATTAATTTCATACCTGCAAGTCTGCATGGAGGTATTTGTGGCACAAGGCAATCAAAATCGAAAATCGTCGAATATTTTCTGGAACATTTTAACCCTGTTTGCTTTAATGAGTTCAGTGTTGATCTTAATTGTTCAATTAACAATTTTTGTAAATCCATTTGCTATTTTTAATCCTTTTCCTCCTGTAGAAATACCAGAATTGGTAGTTTTGCCAACCAGCACTGTTTTTGAAACTGAACCAACCGAAGTAGTATTAGAATCACAACCGACTGCCCTCATACCCACTCAAAAACCTGCAGAAATTCCGACTTCTATTCCAACGGAAGTTATTGAAATACAGGATGGCACATTGGCAATCGAAACCCCTGTACTGCCACCAACAGAAACACCTTTTGTTGGTTATTATGCATTTGTTATCCAAAATGAACCCAATGCAATTAACAGCACAATTTTTAAAGTCGATTTGGAGTGTAACTGGACTGGTATTGCCGGTCAGGTGTTTGATCTGCAAGGTCGCCCAGTGAAAGGGATTCGAGTCTGGTTGCGCGGCAGATTTGATAATAAGGATATTGATTACCTCGGTTTAACCCTGGAAAGTTCTCCGTATGGTCCTTCAGGTTTTGAATTCACACTGGGTGAGTCACCAAAAAACACTAAAGAATCCTTATATTTGCAATTATTAGATCAAGCGGGGATCCCTATTTCGGACCGTGTTTATATTGATACCTTCGAAGATTGCGAACGTAATTTGATTTTAGTGAACTTTAAACAAGTCCGATAATTCAGGATATGTTCTAACCAGACGGGATAGATTCAAATTATGGGTGGAAAATTTTCATCTGCCTTTAAATACACAGAAATAAAAAAAACTCGAAATCACAGTTTTAACAAAAATGAAGTTTATTCTTTCCAAGACTTTTAGACAAGGAAAGTATTTTGAAAATCTATTTTCTGGGATTTATCGTCAGATTTTCATCGCTATAAGCAAGTAAATTGGATAAAGGTGAAGCTTCGATATCCAGGATACGTCCATTTTTAAAGAATTCAAAATCGAAATCAGTCAAATCGCCAGCTTTTTTCCCGGGTATTGGCATTAAACGGGCAGTCAAAGGTTTCTGAAGACGGGAAGACAAAGCTGCAATATCCAACAATAGCGACTGGATAGCACTCGCTTCGACATCACCGGAGATTGGAATTGTATCCAATCCTGTGCCACATACAGCAGAATACAGAAGCAGATCTTTGATTTTCAACTTTCCATCGATTGAACGTTGGGCCAGGATGGAATCCTCCAGTAAAGGTAGCATTAATCCATTAAAACCGATCCGCTTCCAATTTCCACGATCCAGTGTCTCTGCCAGAAATGCGGCAGCTGCCAAGGATCCGTGGTCTCCAAATGACTGAACACCTAATGATTCTAATGAATTACCCAAAGAGCAAAAATCTTCTGGAAACGGCGCAACTGAAAAATCAAAGCCGAAGAATTCAAGATGAAATTTTTGAAGATATTTCGATAAAATCGATTCGATCTGACTGGCTTTTTCCTGAAGGATTTTCAAGAGGTTTGCTCTTGCTTCGGAAAAAGAAGTTGCTTTTCTAAAAACGCTTAACACCTCGTCCGCAGCTTCAATAGCGATTGAGAATCCCGTAGGTTTTGTCTCGTCAAAATATGAACCCGGAAAAAAAGGCCCTAATGGTTTTACATTTGCAAGTGCACTAAATCTAAGATTACCAAACCCGTTTGGTTCAATGCTTGCGGCTTGAACAATAACTTTACTACATGCCTCCAAAGCAAAAAAATTAATGCCATGTTCCTGATCTGCAATCATTCCACTTGTGAAAACATTCTTTGTCTGTTTTAGTATTTCAGGAATTAATTTATAACTCTCAGGATTGTTTATTAAGGCAGGTCCAACAGATAAATAAGTAAAACCATTTAATGATGCAGTTTTTTCCAGTTCAATTACCCAATCGATGAAATTGTTGTTTGATAACACGTCCATCATTTTTGGAAAGGGTTGAGTGGAAAGCCGAAGAGACTGGACTTCAAACCCATTTGTTTGACAAGAATTTTTAATGGAATGTGCAAATTCACCTAGTTTTCGGGTGAAGTCATCATCCTGAATAAGAGGATTGGAGAAAAAAGTAATTGAACGAATTTTCATTTTGACCTCTGACGAACAGCTTCGAAGAGTAATATGCTTGCTGCAATTGCGGCGTTCAATGATTCACTTTTACCTGGCATTGGAATTGAAACAAATTTGTCTGTAATCTGAATTGCATCTTTGCTCATCCCATCTGCTTCCCCGCCAACGATAATTGCACTGGGTTGGCGAAGATTAATTTGCCAGCAGTTTTCTTCTGCATTTGCCATGGTCCCAATTATTTTTAACGGAAATGTTCGGCTGTGACAGATTTGAATAATCTCATTCCAACCCATTTGAAGAATTGGAATATTAAAATGTGCACCCATACCGGATCGAATAACTTTTGGCGCAAAGGCATCGGTGGTCCCCGGAGCAAGCAAAACAGCTTGTACACCCGCGGCAGCAGCAGTTCTAATCATAGTTCCCAAATTTCCCGGATCCCGGATTGCATCGCATATGAGGACAAAATCAAGGAATTCCGGGATTTTTAATTCACGAAGGTGAATTACTCCTAATATCCCTTGCGGTGTCTTTGTTTCAGTAAGTTTTTCCAGTAAAGGTAACGTGATTTCTTCAACCTGAATATTCTTTTGTTTACAATGTTCAATTAATTTGATTCCACGTTCGGAAAGATTACTGGAATAGAAAATACATTGAATATTCCATTCAGAAGTGACAGCTTCTTCTACCAACCGTAGACCTTCGACCACAAAAAGAGAGGAATGTTTCCGCGCTTTGGATTGATTAATCAGTGATCGAACTAATTGAATTTTTGGATTATTATCAGAGGTAATCATGATTTGTTGCGCTTAATTGTACCTGGAAATAAAAAACCGGCTGGAAAACCAACCGGTTATTTTCGCTTCAATTCATCTCATCACGTGAGTGTCTGCTTATGCCTCTTTGGCTTTAGCGACTACAGCAGCAAATGCTTGTGGATCTGTTACAGCGAGATCAGCTAACATTTTTCGGTTGATTGAAATATTTGCTTTTTTCATGCCATAAATAAATCGGCTATAAGCAATACCGTTTTGGCGTGTTCCCGCGTTAATACGAGTAATCCACAACCGGCGTAAATCGCGTTTCCGATTACGACGATCACGAAATGAATACCAAAGGCTTTTCAACATCGCTTCATTTGCGCGACGGAACAACTTGCTTTTTGATCCGTATTGGCCTTTAGTGATTTTTAATACTTTTTTGTGGCGGCGATAACCGCTTGGGCCACCTTTTACACGTGCCA
>PHBS01000172.1 GCA_002841995.1 Chloroflexi bacterium HGW-Chloroflexi-8 | reverse complement strand
GGAAGTGGCACAACCCTGAAGCGTAGTCCAGTGGACGCGCCAGATATCAAATAGCAAAACTCAATCATATTGTTCAAAAAGGAAAATGAAATGAATACAACAAAAGTAAGTCTCCTTGGGATCAATAAAGAATCAACAAGAAATCCCCTCGATGTGAGGATAGTCCTTGCAGTGCTATGGGTAGTTGGAATGTTAAGTAGCTTAAATGGGGATACATATCGGCTAAATGATACCGCAGCGTTAAAGTCGTTAATTGACAATACCGGACCTATCGTAGCATCCAACGGATTATTGTTGATAATGTCAATAATATTCGCAGGACATGTTTTTATGGGTGCTTTAACTTTGATATTGAAGGCTCCAGTGAGTCGCTGGGCAAACCGCATCATAGGCATTCTATATGCAGTGATTATCTTTGGTTTTTGGTTATTAGGTTTTGTATTGGGATCCCCTACAGGTTATGCGTTAGTCTGGTCAACTGCTCAACTAGTGTTTGCCATACTGGTTGTTTGGTATGCGTGGAAGTGGAAAAACCCTGAAGGTTAATCCTGGCAGATGAAGTGGCAATGACATCGTTCTGCACAGGCGCATCTTTTCTCACCTGATGTCGGGTTGCAAAATGGCAAACAATTAACCAATCTTAGGAAACTTACTATGCAAAGCTATCTTCTGGTCACATGTGAAATCTTAGTTATCGTCGTCATGCCTTTACTTGTCTTATACCGCAAGGGAAACTGGCCATTGCGTAAGATTATTCCATCTCTCGTGGTCATTCCCGTCATTTGGTATTTTTCTTACTCAATCGTACATGAGTTGAGTCATGCTGCTGGCACTTATCTGGTTGGAGGTAAAGTCATTGATTATCGACTCATTCCAAGATTCTGGTTGGGTGAATTCCGTGGTGCATGGGCTACGCCAGGTGGATTAACTCAAAGCTGGCAACAATTAACAGCTCATGTCTTCCCATACCTGATGGACATTGTCTGTTTTGTTTCAGCGATATTAATCTTCAGGCGAGGTTCTTCCAGAAATCCTTTTGTGATTGGCATTGCTTTCATGCTTCTGTGCCTCAGGCCGGCGTTCAACATTTTAGGTGAAACGATTGGTTTGCTTACTGGCTGGAGAGGTGATTTATACAATATGCAACAGATTGTCGGACCCTTTGCATTATGGTCATTTATCCTGTTCTCGATCGGTCTCGCTATATATTCTACTTCGTCAACCCTTAGCCACTTGGTTCGCTTTTCAAAACAACAGATCAGGCAAAATGCCGATGATACAAAACACAATATTGTCCAAAAAGGTGAAAAAAACGACGACTAGCAACGCAAGTTTGCAGCCACCAGAGAAATCCACTTTTTCCAGCAACTGAGTGCGCAAAGAAGGAGAACCTAATAAACTATGAAAGAATCCATGATCGAAGTAAAAGATTTTCACAAAACCTATGGTGATTTTGTTGCCGTGGACAGGATCAGTTTCGATGTGAAACACGGGGAGATATTTGGTTTGCTTGGCCCCAATGGTGCGGGTAAGACCAGTACGCTGGAATGCCTGGAAGGGCTGCGCGCACCGAACGGCGGTTCGCTGCGAGTGGCAGGCATGGACCCGGTCCGGGATGGGCACAAACTCCGAAATCTGATCGGGGTCCAGTTGCAATCGGCCGGATTGCCTGAGAGCATCACGCCGAATGAAGCCATGAAATTTTTTGCTGCCTATCACAACGTTACGCCGCGGTTCGATCTATTGGAACGGCTTGGACTTGATGAAAAGCGTAAGGCTCAATTCTTTGAGCTTTCCACCGGACAGCAGCGTCGGCTGGCATTGGCGTTGGCGATCGCGCACAATCCCAAGGTGGTTTTCCTCGATGAACCTACTGCCGGACTGGATGTGGAGACTCGCGTCAAGTTGCATGACATGATGCGCAAACTGCAATCTGGCGGCACTACCTTAATCCTTGCGACACACGATATGGCCGAAGCGGAGCAAATGTCGGACCGGGTGGCGATCATGTTACAGGGCAGGATCGTTAAGGTGGGAACCCCGATGGAGATCACCGCGGCGGGTGCAGGGCTGACCAAGATCTCGGTCCGAACACAGGGGACAAGTTTATCTGACTATGATTTCCCGGCAGTCAGTCAGCATTTGTTCAAAGATGAATACAACATCTACTTCAGTACCAACATTGGCGCCTCTATCACTGCCATCATTGCCCGTATCGAAGCGTCTGGAGATGTGCTGATTGACCTGCGCGTGGAACGTCCGTCGCTTGAAGATCGTTTTCTTGAAATCACTGGCACAGGAGCTGCGCAATGAACGCCTTTCTTCATCACTATACTTTCGAGTTTCGAACCGGCATCCGCAACAAGCAATTGCTGCTGATGAATTATCTTTTCCCGTTGGGCTTTTACCTGATGATGGGGTTTATCATGCCAGCCATCAACCCGCCTTTTCGGGAAAACCTCATCCCGGCATTGGTGGTATTTGGCATTTTATCGGCCACACTGCTTGGGATTCCCGACCCGCTGGTCAATGCGCGCGAGCATGGCATTTTTCGCAGTTACAAAATCAATGGCATCCCATCTCTCTCGATCCTGGTGATCCCGGCATTAACCACGATGCTGCATCTGGTTATCGTGGGCGCGATCATTACGGCCACCGCGCCGTTTCTCTTCCATGCGCCTCTGCCGATGAACTGGCTCAATTTTGTTGTGATCTTTTTGACGATGTCTCTGGCTTGCGCAGGGCTCAGTGTTTTGATTGGCGTGGTTTCCCCCAGTTCACGCATGACGGTGTTATGGTCCCAAATTATCTTTGTCCCGTCCATGCTGTTGGGTGGACTGATGCTTCCATACAGTGCACTGCCCGACATCGCCGGAAAGTTTGCCCAGCTTTTGCCTGCAACACAAGCAATGAACGCGCTAAATGGATTGGCAATGGGGGGCAGCGCGTCCTTTTCTCCATGGGGTTCGATACTCGCCTTGTTGGTCAGTGGTGTTTTGGCATTTGGTCTGGCGGTCTATCTCTTTAGTTGGGACAGCCGTAACACAGCACGACGTGGACACCCGTTGCTGGCGTTGCTTGCTTTCCTTCCTTATGCAATTGGCATTTTTTTGTTCTGACGATCACTAGCTACTTGGAAAGGAGTGTTAAATATGCATAACTATCTGCTTTACACGTGTGAAACCTTGCTTGTAGTCGTCATGCCTTTGCTTGTCTTATACCTCAAAGGAAACTGGCCATTGCGCAAGGTTATTCTGCCACTCGTGGTCATCCCCATCTTTTGGTATTTTACTTATGCACCCTTACATGAATTGAGTCATGCCGCTGGCATTTATTTGGTCGGGGGTAAAGTCATATTCTGGAAACTCATTCCAAGTTTCTGGTTGGGTGAATTTGCTCGTGCCTGGCTCACACCAAGTGGAATTACTCAAAGCTGGCAACAACTGGCGATGTCGTCCTTCCCATACCTGCTGGATGTTGTCTGTTTTATTGTAGCCATATTTGCCTTCAGGCGAGGTTCGTCCAGAAATCCTTTTTTTATCGGTCTGGCTTTCATGCTTCTGTGTCTCAGGCCTGCATGCGACTTTGTATTTGAACCTATTGCTTTTCTTTCCGGTGATAGAGGTGATTTCTATGCAATACAACAGATTATCGGGCCTTTTGCTATATGGTCATTTATCCTGATCTCAATCGGTCTCGCTGTATATTCTATTTCTTTATCACTAATCCGCCTTAATCGCTTTTCAAAACAACAGATCGGGCAAAATACCGATGATATAAAACACAATATCGTTCGATAAAGGAGAAAAAAAATGAATATTACCAAAGGAAGTCCTCAAGGGACAAACAAATCTACTACCGGAATAGATCCAAAAATAAAACTTTCGCTGTTATGGATATTCGTAGTACTGCTTATGGTTTATGCGGACATTGTTTCATTAATGGATCCAACCTCTGCGATCCGTGAAAGAATGGTGGGAGTTCCAATGTCTGCAGTATTTCTGTTGGCAGGTGCAATAGTAATGATCATTTCAATGGTCATGGTTATCCTGTCCTGGGTTTTGACCTACAAGGTAAATCGCTGGGTAACCATCGTCATTGGTGCATTCATGATTGTAAATATCATTACCGGCGGACACGGTCTGTATTATGTATTGTTTGCAGCAGTGGAAGTCGCGTGCATATTACTCATTACCTGGTTTTCCTGGAAGTGGAAACCAGTAGTTGAATCTATTTGAACATAGTAAAAAAGGAGAAATGAAATGAAAGCTTTACAGAAATTTGGTGGTTTTGCAGCACTTTACATGGCTTTGGCGCACTTGACGGGATTAATTATCTTCATCGTTATTCTGGATTACATCAGCATCACTGATTTATCTCAAAAGGTTGCCATGAATGTCGAAAATCAGGCAGTCGTTTTTTCAACCAACCTGCTCATGTACGTTTTCTTTGGCTTTTTTCTGATCGTATTTTCACTGGCTATCTACAACAGATTAAAAACTGGCGCGCCTGCATTGATGCAAGTGGCAACCGTAATTGGAATCATCTGGGCTGGCTCGTTGATTGCCAGCGGTATGGTCGCGAATGCCGCCCTCACCTCAGTCGTGTCACTTTATGCTACTGACCCAGCCCAGGCTGCACTGACTTGGCAGGGAATTGAACCCGCAATTGACGGACTGGGCAACGCCAATGGTGAAATACTTGGTGGTCTACTGACGTTATTGATCAGCCTGGCTGCACTGCGACCAGGTGAACTTCCCAAGAGTTTAAATATCCTCGGTTTAGTGATTGGTACTGTAGGCATCATCTCTCTTGTCCCAGTGCTAACAGGTACACTGGGTCCAGTTTTTGGCTTAGGTCAGATCATCTGGTTCATCTGGATGGGGATTGTGCTGTTGCGCAGCAATCCGTGCAAAACAGCGACTTCCGAGCTTTTGAGAGCGAATTAGATTTGTTATGGAGGGGAGGCGGGGTCTTTAGCCATACCTCCCCGGTCAAAACTTAAAATGGCACAGGCGGCTTGCCTACGCCAAAATTGAAATAACAAGGAAAGAAAAATGAAAAAAGTAAAACAATTTGGAGAAACCGTGGAAGGATATAACGTTCCGGTTTTAAACGAACGGGAAATAAGAGCATCGGCGGGGATTCTGTATTTTTTCATGTTCCTGGCCTGGATGCTGGTCATATTTGAAGAAAGTTTTTTTCTGATCAAGTTAGTAAACACAATCTTCCTGATCGATTTCATCATACGCATGTTCATCAGCCCCAAATATTCACCTTCATTAATTATTGGACGCTTGTTTGTCGGCAACCAAACCCCTGAATATGTCGGTGCGGCTCCAAAAAAGTTTGCCTGGACGATCGGTCTGGTATTAGCTTCGACAATTTTCCTGCTGTTGGTAGTAATGAATTCAACCAGCATCATTACCGGGATCATTTGCCAGGTCTGCCTGATTTTCTTGTTTTTTGAAGCGGTGTTCGGCATTTGCCTGGGATGCAAATTTTATCCACTTTTCCATAAAGAAAAAACGCAATATTGCCCCGGTGATGTTTGCGAAGTTAAGATAAAACAGGAGATTCAGAAAACGTCATTACTTCAAAAAGGTGTTGTTATTGGATTTTTCGTGTTTGTCATAGCGTTAACAATCTTGTTTAACGATAGGTTTAGTGCAAATCCGACTGACTTGGGGCCAATGCTGACTTCTGTTCTTTCACTATAAGGATTGTTTGTTACTAAAAGGAAAATGTCAATGAAAGCCATTGTTTACACAAAATTTGGTCCGCCCGAGGTTCTTAAGGTTCAGGAAGTGGAAAAACCCACACCCAAAGATAACGAAGTGTTGATAAAAATTTTTGCGACCACAGTTGTAAAGGAAGACCCGGATATGAGAGCATCCCCAGGATACAATGGGCTTCTAAAACCCAGAAATCAGATACTGGGACAAGAGTTGGCTGGGGAAATTGAATCTATCGGTAAAGATGTGTCCCGATTCAAACCAGGTGACCAGGTATATGGCTTCGATATGTTTGGAGCGTATGCTGAATACAAATGTATGCCTGAAAACGGAGCGCTGACTATAAAACCATCCAATATCAGTTATGGAGATGCAGCCAGTATTCCGAATGGCGCATTAACCGCCCTGCCTTTTCTGCGAGATAAGGGCAAGATCCGGAGTGGTCAAACCGTGCTGATTTATGGTGCTTCCGGATCGGTAGGCACCGCGGCGGTTCAATTAGCAAGATATTACCAAGCAAAGGTGACGGGAGTTTGCAGTACTGCGAATCTGGAAATGGTGAAATCGCTGGGAGCAGACCAGGTCATTGATTACACCCGGGAGGATTTTACCAAAAACGGTAAAACCTATGACATTATTTTTGACACGGTGGGTAAGTGTTCGTTTTCACCGTGCAAAGGATCGTTGACGGAGAAAGGCACTTATCTATCCACTGTTCCTACGCCGGGAATGATGCTCCATACATTGTGGCCAGCATGAAGCAACAACAAAAAAGTAAAGTTTGTCGCAGCAGGATTGCGTCCGGCCAGGGAAAAAATCAAAGACCTTGCCTTCATTTCAGAGTTGATTGAAAAAGGGAATTTTAAGGCGGTTGTAGACAGGTGTTTTCCGTTGGAACAGATCGCAGAGGCTCACCGCTATGTCGAAAAAGGCCACAAAAAAGGAAATGTTGTCATAACGGTGAATTCAGTAAGTTAATTCCCAGCGCATCAAAAAGAAAAGAGAGAGATCTGGAAGCCTTTCAGGAAATCATGGATGAGGTTCGATCAGCCGATGGCGTTTTATGGTCTTTTGGACTTTGGGTTCCATGCGTCCCTGCTCAGTATATGCGGTTCATCAAACTGATTTCTGAGAGAGGAATGGAAGATGCTTTCGAGAATTAGTATGCCGCCGTAATGACCACTTCCATCCATTATTACGACCACACTGCCCATAATTATATGCGAGCTGTCTGTGAAGACCTTAGTATGAAATTCGTAGATGCCATCTCATTGGACATCATTGACATGATGGAGAAGGAGAGAAGACGGGAGATGATAGTTTTCGCGGAGGTTTTTTTATAGATAATTATGAAATTTTTGTATAAAAACCATATAATAAATAATATTAAAGTAAATATTAATAATATTGATATAAATATTGACAATATTTAAATATATGCTAGACTATATACAGAAAATATAATTAAGGAGCTTGAATATGGAAAGGGAATTGTTCAATCAGGTAAAAAAACTTGGCAGCACAGAAGAAAATAGGCAGGCAGCTGATGGAAGCGTGGCCGATTTCTGTCTCTTTTCTGATCGCAATGAATGCGATGAATGGGCTTACTTCAGAGGTGAGTGCAAATTGGGTGATTCCATAAAAACTACTGAAACAGAAGAAACTCACGAAAGTACTTTGCAGCCGGGTACAGAAGCGGTTTCTGATTGGTGGGGCACCATCAAGAGCACACCTGCAGACGCACAATACAACGACTTCTTCGGGATTTGGAGCAGGCAATTTCCTATGGGATTGATTCAATAGACCCTGCCATACTGACCCAGATCGAAGCCTTGCGGGACACCGGTAAGATAGTTCATTTGTATGGCATATTGCAGGTGGATGCACCAGATTTCAATGATTCACAGATCCTACCGGAACGCTTCGTGGTTGAAAAGTAAACATCATCCATAAGTCTCGGCCCATTCGAGATAGTAAAAAGGAGTAACTATGAGAGACAAAATAGAGGAAGCACTGAAGCAAAGCAAAGCCGACTACACCGAGATTCGCATCGAGAACAAGGAGACTTGTCGAGTCGCGTTCCGGGGCAGAGATCTCGAAACCGCCAATGCAAACATAGATAAGGGCGGTATGGTCCGCTGCCTGATCCGGAATAAGGGCTGGGGTGTCGCTACCTTTAACGACCTTGATGACCTGGTCGCCATGGTGGATCAAGCGTATCTGTGCGCCAGGGTGGGTACCGTTCCCGAACCGATTGAGCTAGCCCAGGTGGAACCGGTCGAGAACGTTACAATAGCCAAGCTGAGCCACGACTTCCGCGACATTCCCCTGGCTGAGAAGCTAGCCTTGGCGGAACACTACAACCAGATCCTGCTCGGGCACGACGATCGGATTGTCGATACTCAGTCGATCTATTTGGACGTCTTCACTCACCTCACTCTAGCCAACTCAGAAGGCACTTACATAGAACAAGACAAACCCTCCGTGGTAATCGGCACCTTCGCCACTGCTCGCGATGGGGACAACGTTCAGCAGGCAAACGAAGTCTATTCCAGTACCCAGGGTTTCGAACTCGTTCTCGGTAAGGACGAATTGGTCCGCAAGGCAGCCGTCCGCGCCATCGAT
>PHBS01000171.1 GCA_002841995.1 Chloroflexi bacterium HGW-Chloroflexi-8 | reverse complement strand
TTAACCACGATCCCCATGCCCAAAAACCGGGCAGGGGACAAGCATACACGAAAAACCCGAAAAGAGCCAGGGAAAAGAAGCATCCCGAAGAATGAGTTGTAGGTTGTGGTTAGCGGTGCGCTTAATGGAGATGTGAAAGCTGAAAATCTTCATATAAATTGTTCAATCTTTGCTCTCAGCGAAAGCGTAACCCAACAATTTTTAGAACATTAACCACGATCCCCATGCCCAAAAACCGGGCAGGGGACATCACCCTTCGGGTGACAGGCGCATACACGAAAAACTCGAAAAGAGCCAGGGAAAATCGTTAAAAACCGTTTGAGAATGGTGGACGTGTAACGAACGCTTAACTAAACACCTTAACAGCTAAACACCTTAACAACTTTTAAACTTGTCATCCATTCGCTTGAGGTTGAAGGCTGTGCTTGCAAAGATTCACTGCCTTGAGGCATGAAATCCAGCTTGTGGTACTCAACCGGTTGTTTTAATGATTGCGGTAATTTATTCAAAATATTCTTCATAATGGTCACTCGCCAATATCATCAGAAATTGATCAACAACCTGCGGGTCAAAATGGATACCGGATTGTTCTTTTATATATGCGATCACCTTTTCCTGCGGCCATGCTTTGCGATAGGGTCGATCTGCTCGCAGCGCATCCCAGACATCCACCACGGAAAATATTCGTGCTTCCAACGGTATATCAATTCCGGACAACCCCTGTGGATAGCCACTGCCATCCCATTTTTCGTGGTGATAGTGGGGAATTGCAAGAGCAGGGCGTAAGTACTCAATTTTAGAAAGCCATTCAAAAGCATACTCCGGATGCATCCGCATAATTTTCCACTCTTCTGCATCCAACGGCCCGGGCTTCTGTAATATGGCATCCGGTATTTTCATTTTTCCAATGTCGTGAAGCAACGCGCCCCGACGGATATGCATGAGCATTTCACCATGGTAGCCCAGCTCCTTTGCAAGTTTGAGGGTCATTTCCACAACCCGGCGGCTATGCCCTTCGGTTTCTGCGTCTTTTAATTCCATGGCAAGCGCCCAGCCTTCAATGGTTGATTCATAAGCCTGGCTCAATCGCAGGTTGGATTTTTGCAGGTTTTCAAACAAGAGAGAATTATCAATGGCGATTGCTGCCTGCCCGGCTAATACATGCAGGTATTCAACGATTTCTTCATCCAGGATAAGCTCGGATCGATGAAAAATTTCCAGCACACCCATCAGTGTATTTTTTGCCACCAGGGGAAGTCCGTAATAGGAAACGAATCCTTCCTCTTTGAATTCTGGTGATTTATCAAAAACGGCATTTTCCTTCTCCAAAGACGGAATGTGAATATCCCTTCTATGCAAAGCAACCTGCCCAGCGTAGCCCCGTCCTAATTCCAGATTTGTATGACGTAAAGCCGAGGTGAGAAAACCTTGCGCATCCGAAAACGTTAACTTTTGTAAATCCGGGTCGTAAACTAAAACCACTGCCGCGTCCATATTCAACTTCGCTAACAGGTGTTTTAGCAGAATATCCAGAGTATCTCGAATGTTAAAACTGCTCGTAATGGCCTGGTCAATTTCACGTAAGGCTTTTAATCGCTCCATGCGGCTCTGCGATAGGCGGAATTGCCTTGCATTTTCAATGGCCTGGGCAGCCTGTGAGGCGAAAGGCATTAGCAGATCAACCTGTTCCTGTGAAAAGGCGTTTTCTTTCAAGCTTTCCAGGGCTAAGTATCCAATTAATTTTTCACGGGCAATTAATGGCGCGCCAATCCAGCTGTTAATCGCCTTTTCATAACCCCAATTTTCAAACCGTGGATCTGCAATCACATCATTCAGGATCAAAGGTTTATTTGTGCGTGATATTTCCTCGAAAAGCTGATTTGTATTCAAGAAGGATTTCCCTGCATTGGAAGGGCTGATCCCGCGATCCGCCATGGCTTTTAATTGATTATTTTCATTCAGGAAGATTGTTCCACTATCAAACTGAATTACTTTTCCAATCTGGTCTAAAATAATGTCCAGCACTTTCTCCAATTCCAGAGAGGTGGAAAGTGTTGCGGTAACCGTGTTTATTGTTTCTAACTGACCTGCATATTGTTTTAGTTTTTCAAGTGCCTGTTTACGTATGGTGATATCGCGGTTATTTCCACGTCGCCCCAGAAATTTCCCCTGATCATCAAAAACGGGAATACATTCATGGCTTAACGTGCGCATTTCTCCATTACGATTCATAATCGAAAACTCCAAAGCATTTAGTGGATTCTCATTGTCCCTCTCGTTTTTAAAATGTAAACGGATCTTTTCCGATTCCCCTGAGTTCATTAATTCGAAGAACATATCGGGATTTGAATTGAATTCTTCGATTTTATATCCAGTGATTCGCTCAAAGGCTGGTGACTGATAAAGATACTTGCCTTCCGGGTTGACCCAATAATCCCAATCATTCGAATGATCTGCAAGCAAGTGAAATTTATGTTCGCTTTCCCGTAAAGCCTGTTCGCCCTGGAGGCGTTCGGATATATCCAGAATAGAAAAAATTTCACCCGCAGCAGAATTTTCAGGATCCAAAAAAACAGACCTGAGAATCACATTTACCAGATGCCCGTCTTTATGTTTTAGCTGTGTCTCTACAGAATCGTTGTAGGATTTCATTATTTTGGTGTTTTTTTCCAGAATCACGTGCTCATCACAAACCTGATCGGGAAAAATCATCCGGCATTTTTGATTTAATAAATCTTCTTGTCTGTACCCCAATAATCCGAAAAGATATTCGTTTGCTTCTTCTATCATTCCATTGATGATCAGCATAATGCCCACCGGCGCTACCCGAACAATACCATCCAAGCGGTTTTTTTTCTCCTGTAATTCGGTTTCAGTCTGCTTCAAATCACGAAAAAGGAGGTCATAAGGTTTCACTAAACTCACAGCAATAAACGCGCGGTAAATCAGGTAGAAAGATAAAATTTTAAACAGGTGCCCAATAAAACTATTTGCACTGTAAGCGTTCATATAACTGGTAAAATATAATTCCGAGATGACCCCTGCACCTAAAGCGGAAATCAGCAATATTAGCTCATTTTTATCGAATGCTTTACGTTTTTGATAATGAATCAGCGCTGCCAGACAAAATAGAATCGAGATGAAGATCTCACTGAAGATTTTGAATGGAGTCAACCCCACGCCGTCCACGAAGGTAATTGGAAATGTTTTCCAAAAGAAAATGGAAAGCAGCCCAAAAGAAACAAGAATTAAGAAACCAGCCGCAACGAGTTTGATTTTCACACGACGATGCAGCAGAAAAGGTGCAATAAGAAGCGAACCAGCCTCAACATAACGCCCCAGGATCCATAATTGCGCGCCAAGATTGGTATCACTGCCAGGGATTACACCCATCCCCGCATACGCCAGCGTGTGCAGCAGGTCGATTACAGCAACGAACGCGAACGCAATTCCGATAAAAAGGTAATAACCATTATTCAAGTATCTTCTGGCATTCCAGAAGAACATAAAAATTGCACCGGCAACTAAAATGCTGAAGATTTCAGCCAGGTTGTGAAAAAGCAGGAAATTTACCTGATAAATGAAATAAAGAGCGACCAATATCAAAACACTAAAGGTCATCAGAAGACGATATTTCGAAATAAATCGAAATAGTCTACGTAAATTTATTACTAATAGCGCACCAAAACTTGTCAAACTGTTTTCCTCAATCTTGCGCTCGTTAAGTAGGGAATATGATCCTTCAACGAGGATTGAAAAAATTTATTAAAATCAATCTTTTTCTAAATAATTCGTATACAGCAGAGTCATCAAACCGGTAAACGAAAAAAGTATTTCAAATTAATCGATGCACAAAAACCTCTTTAAAAAGAGGTTTTTTTAATCGAATGTAAGTTCGCGAACAATAAGGCTTTACGAACTTCCTTCTGAATATTAAGTTTTCTTCCTCCAAAAGCCCCGGAAACAATAATTACAGCACAATTGACGTGTTACAAACTGATAATAACACTTTCTGATTGGAGTATAACACGATTCGCAATTGTTCAGACAATCGACCTTACAGTCTCTGTTGGATTAATTGAATAAATTTTACCTTGCTCTACAACACCAAGGTTGTTTTCCACCCTGCCCAATAACCGATGGCATCCCGGAGGGGGGAAAGAGAAAGAATGAGATCGGTTGATTCAACCACAATTCTCATCACCTTTCAAGCATATTGGGGGGGCTGGCAGGAACTTCCTCCATTCGGTTCAAATCAGCTGATATGCTGTCGGTTAATTATTGACCCGGGCGATGGTAGAGTTTGAATGTGCCAACTTCCACCACTCCGAGATCAGCGACTTCTTTGGTCCATTCCTTTTTAGCATAATATTCATTACCAAACACTTCCCAATCTTGCGCCAGAAAGCCCGCTGTTCCAGGCATGGCAGACATACCCATGCCGGGCATTCCACCGGATTCTGCGCCGAACATACTGCTGAAATCCGGGATTTGGCTGGCATCCGAAACGCCAGACAGATCCAGCTCATCCTGGTGGGATACCATGAAGGTACCGGTCCAAAAAATGTTAGGTGGGCTGGTGAAGGTTGGTGAATCCTCACAGGTGACGGAAAAGCTTTCGGAGGTGTTACCGGGATAGTAAGAGAGATTAAAGTCGCGCACATAACCGACTTCATCGGTTGGAGAATGTGTATCTGTAATATAAGTCAGGCTGGAGGCATCAAAGGTTCCGCCACCGCGGTTGCTGGATGTACTGCAGCCTGTTACCTGAAAGTCGAAGGATTTGTTGACCAAAGGTGCCTGACCGTTGATTTTGAGTGAATCGGGGTCAAAATGTAGTTTGACTTTTGATTCTACAATGGATTCGAAGCCTCCGCCTCCGCTGTCACTAAATGTCCCGGTCGAATTGAATTCCAATTCGAAGGTTAGGCATTTTTTGGTCAGGTCTTTCGCCAGTTGAATTTCTTCCGGTTCAGGGCCACCTTCTGGTGCAATACCTAAGAGTTGGTACTGGCGGGAAATTCCCAGCCAGACGGGGATCATGCGGTGGATGATGTGCTCATTGACGCACAGGTCATACTCTTCTTTCACACAGACGGTTGAAACTGTCTTCATCAAATCAGCTATCTGGTCTCCGAAAGAACCATCAGAAACACCAAGAAGTTGTTTCTGGCGTTCCAAGCTCAGCACGCTCTGTAAGGCTAAACGTCCTGCTGCGCAGCTTTCTCCGGCAGCAGCCACACGTGGTTTAATCACCTGTTCTTCAAACTGCTTGAAGAAATTGGTGAATGTGTCACTGATATCACCTGGCTCTCCGCCAAGCATTTGGCGTTGGCGTTCGGCAGCCAGATCGGCAGCAATGGCGCTTTGCAAACGCGCTTCTGCATCTCCACCCAAGCGCTTGCGTACCGGTTCAATATCAGCCAGCAAACCTTTGGTTACTCCGTAACCGCTAAAGTGAAGTAGTTTGATCTTAATTTCACGTGAATCGACAACCGGCGTGGCAAGGGTCATATCCTTTCCGTCGGCTTTATATGAAAAAAGAATTTGCTGATCAACAGGTAGATCCTGCGGAGGGGTGATGGTGAGCGTGACGAAATTGTTGAATACCAGACCTTCCGGTTCCAGTTGTACAGCATAGGTCTGCTCGCCACCGAAAGGCAGACCGGAAATACTCGCTACCGGCTGCATGGCGATTTTGGTTGGGTTGGTTAATGCGTCCGATGGAATTTCCAGGGTAAAGGTGGTCCCATCCGCCGCGCTAACAAGAAGCGATCCGCCTTCCAGCGGGATATCCGCTTCAACGCGCTGGTCATTCTGCAAAGTCACACTCAGATCAACCGGGTTCAGTGGCGCATCGAATATATACTGGAGATCACCCGCACTGGATTTTCCACCTGACGTTGCGGAGGAATTAGAAGGAAGATTGCAAGCTGATAAAACGATCATAAGAATCAATACCGAAGCAACAATTCGCCATTTCATTTTTCACCTCAATAAAATAAATAATTACAATTGATTTAATAAGACAATGTTTACCGGTATTATAGAACTTGTATCTATCCCTTACAAATAAATTTGTGATTTGTATCATGTCGGTAAATTGACTTATTGGGTGTGTAGATCAATTTCCGCACCTGTTTCATAAACGCTTGTAATCTGCTGTTAAATCCGTTGGATAATGAGAACTATGAGTATATTAAGAAAGAATCTCTTAAGCCCAAAAAATTTTAGGACGCTAACCACGATCCCCATGCCCAAAAACCGGGCAGGGGACATCACCCTTCGGGTGACAGGCGCATACACGAAAAACCCGAAAAGAACCGAAAAGAACCGAAAAGAGCCGGGGAAAAGAAGCATCCCGAAGAATGAGTTGTAGGTTGTGGTTAGCGGTGTGCTTAATGGAGATGTGAAAGCTGAAAATCTTCATATAAATTGTTCAATCTTAGCTCTCGGCGATAGCGTAACCCAACAATTTAGAACATTAACCACGAAACACGATCAAAATAAAGTTAACCACGAAACACACGAAAAACCCGAAAAGAACCGGGGGAAAAGGTAAAAACTGTTTGCGAATGGCAGTCGTGTAACGAACACTTAACTAAACACCTTAACAGCTAGTATGTTAAAAGAGGTATTGGTTCTATGAAAATATTCCTTGATAATAAAGTAAGGGGATCCGGTAGACCGACTAACAGAAGGTACGAGAAACCGGTGTTAAGCAAGGTCGCCGGATCCATATACATACATGCCCGAACAGTTGCTTGGACTTAGAGTCCGAATCCTGCTAGTGTGGGCAGTTTGATTGTAGCATATGGAGAGTTGAAAATGAACAATGATATAGAAATTATCGTCGGCATCGATATTTCAAAAAACAAGCTGGATATCCAAATTCAGGAGGATGGTCAATATTTCACCTGTGGAAATAATATTATCGACATCGGTAAATTGGTAGAAAAGCTTAGTAGTATTGATCCTTCACTGATTGTGTTAGAAGCAACCGGTGGATACGAAAAAGGAGTAGTCTCAGCACTCGTAGAAGAAAAACTACCAGTGGCGATGGTCACTCCTTCGTGGGTGCGCTATTTTTCCAAGTCAACCGGTACTTTAGCAAAAACCGACAAAATTGATGCCAGGATGCTATTCCGATATGGCCGAGCTAATCATCCTCCAGTCGTGATAGTTCGTTCGGAGTTACAAGAACGCTTGTCAGTACTCATGGCAAGGCGCAGTCAGGTTTCCTTGGCTCTGATCAGTGAAAAAAACCACTTATCCACCATAGCTTATCCTGATGTAAAAAAACTAATCGAAGCTAGCATTGAAAATCTAGAGCAACAAATCATACAACTGGAAGAATTGATTGCAGAGATAATCGATCACAACCCAGAACTCAAGAATAATGAAAAAATTATTTGTAGTGTTCCTGGAGCTGGAAAAATTACTGCTGCTATTCTGTTGGCTGATTTACCTGAGTTGGGTACCCTTGACCACAAGAAAGTAGCAGCTTTGGTTGGTGTTGCTCCTTTCAATCGTGATAGTGGTTATTATCGTGGCAAAAGACGTATAAAAGGAGGACGTCAATCCATTCGAAAAATACTGTTCATGGCAGCTATAACTGCAATAAAATGGAATCCTGTAATCAAGGAATTCTATGAGCGATTGTTAAAAAGAGGAAAAGTCAAGAAAGTGGCTATTGTTGCTTGTATGCATAAACTTCTTACGATTATGAATGCTATGGTGAAAGCTCAAACTTTTTGGAAACCAATACTTTCCTCTTGACTTTTAACACAGTTGCTTAACACCTTAACAACTTAACACCTTATCCTTTCCCTTCTTTTTTCTCATGTGCGAATTGCTATAATGGAAGCAAAACCATCCATTTCCTTTTGATTTTCAGGGAGGGCGAATATGAAAGTCATTACCCTGTGGATTTCCATTTTGTTCCTTGTCTACCTCACTTCCTGTAATCTTCCGGACAGCATCACGCCAACGTCGCCCCCCACCCAGGATGCGACGCTCCTCCCCAACCCCACATCGCCCCCACCAATTCTCCCTTCCGCCACGATGGTGGAAAACACAACAACGGAACCGCTCTCCCTTTCCATCACGCTGGGTCAACAAAACCTCAACAACGGTATATCCCTGGATGCGGGCGGAGATGTGGATACCCAAGCGATCCAGGTCAACAGCAGCGAAGCGCGCCAAAGTGGCAACGGCACGGCGCTGATCTCCAGCGATGGTAACAACGTTCTGGACTCATACCTCCAATTCAATGTCGATGATGACCGGTTGTTCAAAGGCGCGCCCACAGCCCATGTGCAGGTAGAGGTGGATTACCTCGACCAGGGCAGCGATACGTT
>PHBS01000170.1:10287-16430 GCA_002841995.1 Chloroflexi bacterium HGW-Chloroflexi-8 | reverse complement strand
GATATAAACATTTTTCAGCGGACTTGCGAATATTATGCATGCATCAGGCAGTGGAGGGCGCACAGGTTGGACCAGTCGATTTTACATTTCGTCCGGGGTTGGACGTGATCCGTGGAGAAGACTTGCCGGGTGTTTTTTGTGCTGTTTTAAGTGGTCATATTCACCGGGCTCAGACTTTGAGGCATGACCTGAAAGGTCACAAGCTGCCAGTAGCGGTTCTTTATCCTGGATCTGTCGAACGGACTGCTTTCGCTGAACAAAAGGAAGAGAAGGGTTATCTGACAATGCTACTCACACCTGGGAAGCAACCCTTTGCTCAATTGGAAGACGTTCGCTTTCACAAACTTCCTGCCAGACCAATGATCACAATCGATTTTGTTCTAGACCATCAGACCGAAGAGAAAATAGTGGGAGAACTAACATCTCGTCTTAATGCTTTGGATCCTGAATCTGTGGTACGCATTCGTCTTTTAGGGGAAGGTTCAGCTCAGACCTGGCATATTTTCAGTGCCGGGAATCTGCGCAGCCTTGCGCCGACAACCATGAATGTTGAAATTGTGAATTTTCCAAATTCGTTTCGAAAAAACCAGGGAGAAAATATGTGAAAAGGAAGATTATTATTGGAAATTGTTTTGGGGTCAGGATTGGGTAGGAATCTTGTGATGTTAAAGGAAAAGCAAATCGTCTACATGTATTTTCCAGGACCAAATTCTCTTGTTACTGCTTAAATTCAATTGATATTAAAATATTTTTTTGCACCAATCATATTAATACAAGAAATCCAAGCTTGTGATACCATCCCGGAGATGTGAATCCCCGTTAAAAAAATAAAATGCTTTTCCGAATCTCGGTTTTGAAAGTTTCCCGGATTTATCACCAAATTCCAGGCAACAGCCGGAAGCGAACCTGGCGTGCGTAATCCACATAACCTGGCAACTCAGATTGTAGGGTGTGATCCTCAAGAGTGGTACGTACAATTATCAGGATTGTGCAAATTCCACCCACCAGGATAGCCCACCACGAAGCCAGTAGAATTCCCATACCCAATTCAAACATGATCATGCCAGTGTAAGCTGGATGTCGCACAAAGTGGTATGGTCCATTCATGGCGACCGAATGACCCCGTTCAGATTGAATACGTACAATTTGTGAGAAATAAAGGTTAGTGCTCATTGCCCAGGTTAATAGTGAATAGCCCAGGACGCAGGTGACCAATCCCGCAATTTGGATAGAAAACAAAAAACTGCCTGACCATCCATATCGAAAATCAAGCCCGGCAAGAATATAGCGCGCCAATTGGGCAAGCCGAAGAATGCTCAGAATAGCCCTGTCCCAGGTTTTAGCTCCTTTGGGAGGGGAGATGCGCTCAGCTATTAAATCCGGATTTTTACGCAAGAGGAGAAAATCTGTTATTGCAAACCAGGCGACCCAAATAGCGATAGCAGCCCATGCTGGCCACCAATCCATGCGACCAGCTGACCAAAATATCGCTACTGCCATCCCGGCAAGACCCAGGATCTGGTCCAGGATATAAAGAACCGTAACTTTTTTGTTCATTTGAATCCAATATAATCAGTATTTTAATTTGATTATAGCGAATTTATGATCGCGAAAGAATAAAACAACTTGGAATTAAGACAGAAAGAGCACGGAAGATTCGTGCCCTTTCAGATACTTCTTAACCTGTTGTATTCTTTCAAAGAATTAGAGAGTCTGAATCGCTATGAAAAGTTCCCTCTATTTAATTATCTCACAATCCCAAAATCAACATCGGCCGGCATTCCTGGTTTGAGTTCATAACCGCTATTGGGGATTCTAACTTCAACTGCATAGACGGTTGATTTACGTCCTTCAACAGTCTGGACGTTTCGCGGCGTAAATTCTGCCTGATCGGCAATTCGAATCACAGTTCCGCTAAACACTTTGTTAGGATACGAATCAACACTTATGTTGACTTTCTGATCAATTTCAATGCGTCCATAAACATCCTCAGGAACATAAACGGTTAAGGAAACCACATCTAATTTCGCAATGGTCATGGCAATACTGCCTGCACCAATTAATTCACCAATCTGAAGTTGGTCGGTCAGGATTGTGCCATTATCGGGGGCAGTAACCATGCTTTTATTTAGTTGAATTTGAAGTAATTCCAAAGCAGATTCAGCCTGTGCTTTGCCTGCCTGTGCTTGCAAAACCTGAGCCTGGGCGCTTTTCACTAAAGCATTTGCAGCTTGAACGTCCAAAGAATCTTCACCAGTTAGCATCATATCCAATTGGGTTTTTGCATTCTGCAAACGTGCTTCTGCAACAGCCAATTTTGCACGAGCTTCCAGGATTTCCTCGGCGGTTGTACTGGTGAGAATCTGGTCATACTTCCGTTGATAATTTTCCAGATCAGCCAGCGCGGAGTCATATTCTTTTTGCGCCATTTCCTGCAAAATATCAGAATCTTGTGCCAGCTTGGTTTGGTTCAGGGTTTGGTCAGCAATCAAGAAGCGGGCACGTGTATTGGCTAGATCCTGCTCCAGTTTCAAGAAATCATTATTACTTGCTTTGGCCTGTACATCTTCAAGGTTTGCACGTTCGGTATCCACCAAAGTTTTAGCCTGGTCGACTTCAAAGCTAGCCGCGGCTATGGCTTCATCCTTCTGATAGTACCAATATGGCTGTTCAAAGGAATCCGGTACACCTTGTGACCATGTCGTTACCAGAATTTGTTGGTTTTGGAGTGCCAGCAATCTTGCGCCTTGTTCAGCTCTGGAAGCCTGTAGTTTGGCTGCATTTAATTGTTGTTCGGCTGCATTAATACTGGCCGATGCCATATCAACTGCAGCTTGTGCCTGCTTGTATTGAGCCTGCAAGATTTGATCATCGATGCGGAACAACAAATCGCCTGACGAGACTGTCTGTCCCGACTGAGCAGCAATTTCCATCACCTTTCCGCTGACTTCAGGCGAAATGTTAATACTCTCTGCTGAAATTGTTCCGGAGGCAGTAATGTTTCCTTCAGGAGATTGAGTTCCAAAAACACTACAGGCGGAAATTGAAATAGCGAAAATACTCAGGACAATAGTTATAAAAAGGGATTTACGATTCATCTGGAACCTCCGAATAAATAATGTGAGAAAAATATAAATGACAATTTAAAGACAATCTTTTTCATCACAATCTTTTCTTAAATGTAGCGACGCTTGCCGCAAAATAAACAACACTCAAAATCAATAAAGCCTGGATAGAAGACCAAAGGAAACTGGCTCCCACACCTTTTACCATGATGCCTCGAATAATGATCAGGAAGTGGGTGATCGGTAACATTTCTCCAAACCAATAGGTAACCCATGGCATTCCTTCACGCGAGAACATTAACCCGGAAAGGATAATGGCTGGTATAAGGACTATGCCGACAGCCAGATACATTGCTTGCATCTGAGTGCGTGAGATGTTGGAGATCAAGACTCCCATGCCGAGTGAGCCTAGAACAAAAATTGTGCTCAGCAAAACAAGCAGCCAAAAACTGCCTTCTATGACAATTCCAAATAAATAGACCGCCACCAAAAGCGTTGCAATCGTATTAAAAATACCAACAGCCAGATAAGGCAGGATTTTTCCGAGAACCAGTTCCCAGGAACGGATTGGTGTGACCACCAGTTGTTCCATTGTTCCTTGTTCCCGTTCTCTTACGATCGCCAGTGCAGTTAATAAAAGCGCTTGAACCTGCAGGACCATGGCGGTCAAGCCAGGGATCATGTAGATCTTACTTTTACCATCCGGATTGTAGAGTGTCTTCATATGCACTTCGATCGGCATTTCAAGATTGGATAAACCCAGGGCACCTGCGCTGCGGGTAAGTTGTTCTGTCAAAATCGTTTGGGTAGCCATGGAAGCGATCGTCTCTAATTGCAGATTGGTCGTCTGTGCAATAGAGGGGTCGGAACCATTAACATAGAATTGGACCGATGTTGGCTTACCTATGGATAAATTGCTTCCAAAATTCTCCGGGATCAATATTCCTGCACTGATCGATTCATGATCCAGTAAATTAAGGATTTCATTCTCAGACAAAACATCATATTCAACTTTAAATTGATCGCTGGAAGTGAAATATTCAACATAACGGCGACTGGCATCGGTTTTGGATAAATCTGCCACAGCAATAGCCACGTCTGTAGTATCTCCCGAAACGCCGTAACCCAATAAGATTAATAGAAAAGTAGGCAAGAGAATAATGATTGCCAGGGTGCGGTAATCCCGGAAAATATGGTAAAACTCTTTGCGTACGATGGTCCACATACGTTCCATCTACACACCTCCTTGTTTTTGGTGGCCGTTTTTGTGTAGCCGATCTTCGACCATATTGATGAAAACATCTTCAAGAGAAGGTTGAATCAATTCGATATCGATAATTTGATTTTGTGCCTGAGAAAATGCTGCCTGCAACGTTGGAACAACCTGTTTATCTGTAATCGATATGTGCAGGAGAACGCCATGAACAGCGGCATCTGTTACACCCGGAACTTTCTCGGCAATTTTCTCACCCAACAAAGGATCGGCGCAGGTTACCTGTAAGAGCAAACCGGGCAATTCATTCTTAAGCGTATCCGGGCTTGCAAGTGCCACCAATTGAGATTGATACATCATACCGATTGTGTTGCAATATTCGGCTTCATCCATATAGTGGGTTGTTGCCAGAATACTGATGCCTTCCGCTGCCATTTCGTAAATTAAGTCCCAAAATTCACGTCTTGAAACGGGGTCTACACCAGCTGTGGCTTCATCCAGAAATAACATAGGAGGGTGGTGGGCTATTGCACACGCCAAAGCCAGACGTTGGCGCCAGGCACCGGAGAGGCTTTCCGTAAGCTCATTTTCATATCCACGTAAACCAGATTGGTCGATCAGATCCTGAATTCTCTTTTTTCTTTCACTTTTTGGGACACCATAAATTGCTGCATAAAAATTCAGATTTTCTGCAGCCGTCAAATCGTCGTAGAGAGAAAATCGTTGCGACATATATCCAATTTGTTTTTTAATTTCGCCTGCGTGCTTGCGAATATCATATCCCAGAACGGTTGCATCGCCGTGACTGGGACGGATGATTCCGCAAAGCATTCTTATTGTGGTGGTTTTGCCGGCGCCATTCGGACCCAGTAACCCGAAAATCTCACCTTTTGGAATATAAAAATTCACTTTATCCACGGCAGTAAAGTCACCAAATATGCAGGTCAGGTCGGATGTTTCAACTGCATTGCTGTATGCGTTCATTTTTGCTCCCGCTGTTTTTCTACCAGATGAATGAACACGTCTTCCATGGTTCGTTTACTGCGATGAAGCACTTTAATTTCCGCAGAAGAATCCTCCAGATTTTGTTTCAAATTGACCATCGTATCTTTTGCATTCTCCACGCTCAGGCGCAACCGATCACCAATGGGCCGCCATTTCAGTATTTTTTCGGAATCCTGAACTACCTGGCGCATCAATTTTCTTGGTTTGGCTTTAACTTCAACAATTTCAAAAGGTAAATTAGAGGTCAGATCTTTAGGCGTCCCATCAATTAATATTTTCCCCTGGTAAAGAATACCCACCTGATGACAACGTTCTGCTTCATCCATATATGGAGTACTGAGCAAGACTGTTACGCCATTCGCCACCACTTGTGAAAGGATTAACCATAATTCTCTGCGAGAGACCGGGTCTACCCCTGTGGATGGTTCATCCAGTAACAAGACCTGAGGTTCATGGATTAACGCACATGCCAGCGCTAATTTCTTCTTCATACCACCAGATAAATTTCCAGCTCTTCGCGAAGTAAATGCTTCCAGGCGTGTAAAGGCCAGCATTTTTGGGATCCGATCAGCCTTTTGTGCTTTACTGACCCCATTGGCATTGGCAAAAAAATTCAGATTTTCGAGTACAGATAAATCCGGGTAAAGACTGAAGTTCTGAGGCATATAACCAATCAACCGGCGAATATTTTCAGCTTGTTTGCGAGTGGAAAAACCTGCGATGGATGCTTCTCCATGGCTGGGGTTTATCACCGTGGAAAGGATGCGTATAGCCGTGGTTTTCCCTGCGCCATCCGGACCAATCAGACCATACATCTGTCCAGCAGGAATATCAAGGTTTAGTCCGGTCAAAGCCTGTTG
>PHBS01000170.1:0-10274 GCA_002841995.1 Chloroflexi bacterium HGW-Chloroflexi-8 | reverse complement strand
TGGCTGGCATAATGATGCTGTAAGTCAAGTGTTTTGATCATGGAATTGATCATTTCTCCTGTAAGCTCAACGGTTCTTGTTATTTTGGAGTAAAGTGTTAATTTGTAGAAAAGTTGTTCATTTAACATTGTTTATAAAGGGGAATGGTCAAACCAGTAAGGTGAAGCCAACCACCAAAGCAGATGACATCAATCACGTCATCAATGATTGCAGTCATAAAAGAGGCGGTTTTTTTTAATATCCGGTTTAGAAATCAGAATTTATGTTAATATGATCTTATGAATACGTTTACACTGATCGAACCAGGATTAATTCGAATTTTCCGGTTTTTTGTTTGGGCAGAGGCACTTGCGTTTATGATGGTTCCTGCCGCGGAGAAGATATTTATTGGAAAAATTAGCAATTATGCGCAGGATCCTTTTTACATTATTTTTCTACAATCTCTTGCCCTGGGAATTTATCTTTCCATCCCGTGGTTACGTCGAAAACTAAAACAATACTATTTATTAATTGCCTTAATTGTTGCAATTGTTATCCCCTCGTTGGTTGTCGATTTTGACATCACAATCCGTGTGCTGGGTAACCAGCCATTTGATATTCTGAGAATCTGGGCATTACTACCGTTTCTGATGATCCCGTTGGTAGCAGCATCCTGGCAGTATGAGTTTAAGACGGTATTCGTTTTGTTTTTTGGATTAGGGTTATTGGATGGTGCTTACCTGATCTGGTTGAATAGCGGAATATCGATGGAAATCATGATGCCTTTATTTGCAATATTTATCCGCTCGGTGACTTTATCATTGGTTGGATTGATGATCACGGAATTGATGCATACGCAGAGAGAACAGCGAAGAGCACTGATGCGAGCCAATTTGCAATTGAACCAGCAAGCTCTTGTTCAGGAACAATTGGTAACCTCGCGAGAACGAAATCGCCTGGCCCGTGAACTTCATGACACACTGGCGCATACTTTAAGCGGGTTAACAGTTCAGCTGGAAGCAATGCACACCATTTATCCTCAGGATGATGGACAAATGCACGAACTAATAGACACGGCATTGAATACCTCGAGAAACGGTCTAGAAGAAACCCGCAGAGCTTTAAAGGCGTTACGGGCAGAGCCTTTGGAAGATCTGGGTCTGGAATTCAGCTTGCTCAATCTTGTCAACATGGTTCAATCCAGGGCAGGGTTGACAGTCAAGGTTGATCTACCCGATCCAATCAGTTTTTTCTCTGAAGATGAAGAGCAAACCATTTATCGGATTACACAGGAAGCTTTTGAAAATATTCTCCGTCATTCCAAAGCTACAAGGATTTGGCTTTCGTTGGAAAGCAAGGATGATAGCAGAATATTAAAAATTCGTGATGACGGGATCGGTTTTGACTTAAGTGAACATGATCTTATTTTGGATCGGTTGGGTATTCAGGGAATGCGGGAGCGTGCGGAAACAATTGGGGCGGAATTTTCAATTCATAGTTCGCCGGGTTTGGGTACGACTGTAGAATTGGTGATGAGGGCAAAATGATTAAAGTAATTGTATGTGACGATCAGGAAATTGTTTGTCAGGGATTGCGAACTATACTAAATAACGACCCTCAAATTGAAGTTGTCGCAACAGCCCATGATGGGATCGAATTAATACCATTCGTCGAAAAACTCCAGCCTGATCTGATTCTGATGGATTTGAAAATGCCGGTTATGAATGGTGTCCAGGCGACCCAACACATTCACCAATCTTTTCCACATATTAAAATCCTGATTTTGACAACCTATGATGATGAGGAATGGCTATTTGATGCGATTCGAAGCGGCGCGTCCGGCTATTTATTGAAAGATACACCTGCAAGCAGTTTGATTCAGGCAATCAAAGGCACTGTTTCCGGAGAGACTTATCTGGATCCAGCAGTAGCAGGAAAAGTCTTATCGTCAATATCTGAACCCAGACAATCCCCCTTAAAAAAAAGTTCCATTCAATTAAGTGATCGTGAAATGGAAGTATTGCAATTGATGGCTCGCGGTCTCGTAAATGCAGATATTGCCAGAGAATTGTATCTTTCTGAAGGAACTGTCCGAAATTATACAAGTGCAATTTTTACAAAACTGGGAGTCAATGATCGAACCCAGGCTGTCATTGCAGCCTTGCGGCATGGACTGGTCAATCTGGATATTTAGGCAAGACGAATGTGTGAGGAGCAAAGGCAAGAGATTTGTCTTTGGCCTTTCCTGAAAATTTGTCCATCGCTTGGGAAAATCAAAAAAGCCAATGATTGGATTACTGTCTCACTCTGGATTTCGATAGAACACGACCATGTTCCCGAGTGTATCCCACGAATTCAAAAACAAATCGATTGGTATTTCATAGAAATTTCCATTATTCAAATAGCGAATACGATCTTTGCTATAACCTGTTATGACGACAGAATGCTCATAGGCAGCCACAATCGTGGTGTTTCCTTCTGAATCGGTGAACTCGGTGGGAAATCCGGTCACCATATTTCCAATTACCCAGGCTAAAACCGGACGATCATTGGCGATTTCATTTCTAATCTCATCCAATGTAAACCCTTTTTCTGCTTGGGCAGGTAGTTCATACAAATCACGAAGAGCCTGTGCAATTGGTTCTGCGTGCACCCCATAGCTATAGGGCGGGATTTGTCCCCAGGGATCATTGACATTGCCCACAAAACCTTTTTCGGGATTGTCTGAAATGGGCAGGCTAAATTGGATGGTGGATTCATAGGCTTCGACGCCAAAGAAGTTTGCCCAGTCAGCGGCTGCACTTGCCTCGCAACTGATGCTATAAGTTTGTGGATGTCCAAAGATTCCAGAGATGAAGTATTCCTCCGGTAACGCAGTTGGTTCTGGTTCAATGGTTAAGGTCGGTGTCCGCGTGGATGTGCTTAGTGGAACACTGGTTGAAGTAAAAGAAAGTGTGGGTGTGATCGTGGAGTTTATTGTAGGGAGTAAAGGTAAAAAAGGTGTTTTTGATTGAATAAAAGAAATAAGTTGAGTTGGTTGCTGCATGCTAAGGATTTCGACTGTGCTTTCAATCCTCGCATTGGATTGATTTATACAGGCTGTTAACAATAACAGGCTGGCACTGACCAGGAGGAGTATTGGTTTTCGCAAAATCATAAAATTGATTATATCAGTCACAAAACTGATGAAAAAGTGGAATTAAAAGCTCCTACCCACAATTTTAGGGTGAAATTCGGATGGAAACTTTACACAAATCGTCCGGATTGTGCCAGCCAATAACCTTATGGATGGTTTCTCCCCGAAAATTTTTTATGAAATTTTGGTTATGTTTTGAGGTTGTTATTTAAAGCAATAAATGTTAATATGTATTAACATCATATGAATCCTAATTAACTTTTTTGCTCCACTTCATGAAATTTCTTATGAGCTATAGAGCCAGTATTCAATCCGAGATCAGAGAACTCACGCATAAAAGAATTTTAGATGCTGTTTGGCATCTAAGTTTGGATGTTTGGCTGGATGAAATTACATTAAGCCAGATAGCGGATCGGGCAAATGTTAGCGTCCAAACACTTTTTCGGCATTTTGACTCCCGTGACGTGCTCATTGAAAAGTCTTTGGAGAATTTTATCCAAACGATACGAGACCTGCGATCTGACACCTTGGATGTAAGTGTGCAATCGATCGTAGATACTTTGTTGAATAGCTATGAACAAAATGGAAATTGGTTCTTTAGATTGCAGTCACAAGAAAATCGATTTCCTGGACTAGCAAAATGGAATCGGGCATGGCAGGAAATTCAGCTGGAATGGGTGCAAAGAAATTTTTCAGTCTACTTGCAAGCTTTGTCACCCATTAACCAGCAAGAACTGGAACAAATCTTGGTAGGTATGACTGATGTTCATTTTTGGAAGGTATACCGCCATGATCTCGGCAAGTCCCTGGAAGAAACCAGGCAGATTTGGATTCGTGTTTTGAGAGCAGTATTACTTTCTTACAGATGATCTTTTTAATTTACTGAGGAGTTAGCGATGGAAACCTACAAACCGGAATGGATGGATGCGAGAATATTTGAAATCAACAAACAAAAAGCGCGCTGTACTGCCACATCTTATCCAACCATTGAGATGGCCAGAATAGGTGGAGATTCCCCAAACGAATGTTCGCTGAATGGCGAATGGTCATTTTACTGGGTGCCTCGACCTGCTGAAAGGATAGAGGGTTTTTTTAATCCGGATTTTAATGATCGTGACTGGAAGACCATTCCGGTCCCATCACAATGGGAATTGCAAGGTTATGGCGTTCCAATCTATGCCCCTTTCCATATGCCTCCGAGCTTGCGAAAGCACAATCTCCCAAATATCGATCCAAACGACAACCCTGTGGGGGCTTATCGCCGGCATTTCAATATCTCCCAAGAATGGATGGATCGCGAAGTCTATATTCAATTTGAAGGTGTTTGTTCTGCTTTTTATTTGTGGGTCAATGGGCAATTTGTTGGGTATTCACAGGACAGCATGCTTCCGGCGGAATTCTATCTATCTCCCTATTTAAAGGAAGGGGACAACCTTATCGCTCTGGAAGTCTTTCGATACTCAGATGGATCCTATCTTGAAAATCAGGATATGTGGTTTCTATCCGGAATCTTTCGTCCGGTACGCCTTATTGCAAGATCCAAAATTTGTATCCGGGATTTTTCGCTGCGAAGCAATTTTATTCAACCCTTCAGCCAGGTGGAATTGTTGGTCAATATTGACTTACTTCAGCATAAACCCATTCTGGAAGGGAAATCGTACGCCCATTTACAGGTCGACCTGGTTAAAAATGGTGAAATTATTCAAAGTCAGGGAGTCATCCCGCTTTTTGATCAAAAAGAGAATGTACAAACTGAAATTAAGATGTTGGTTGAGGATCCGCTACTTTGGTCGGCAGAAGTACCTTTTCTGTATGATGTCATTTTAAGTCTCACAGATGAAAGTGGCAAAATTCTGGATGTACGCCGTGCACGTCATGGTTTTCGTCTGGTGGAGATTCGGGATAGCCAATTCTGGGTAAACGGTAAGTCAATCAAGTTCAAAGGAGTCAACCGCCACGATTTTGATCCTCACAGTGGACACACGATGAGTATGGAACGAATGCGTGAAGACATTTTTATCATGAAACGCAACAACATCAATGCAGTCCGTTGTTCCCATTACCCGGATGATGAAAGAATCTATGATCTTTTTGACCAATATGGTTTATATGTGATTGATGAAGCAAATATTGAAACACACGGTTTCCGCAAAGAAATGACAGGGGATATGCAATGGCTTGAAGCCATGAAATCGCGTGTGACCAATATGATTGCCCGGGATAAAAACCACGCCAGTGTTGTCATGTGGTCACTGGGTAATGAGTGCGGGTCAGATGATAAATTCAGGCAGCTTTGTGATCTGGTGCATCACCTGGATCCGGATCGACCGGTTCATTATGAGCAGGATTACAAAGGAGAATACGCGGATGTTTACAGCATGATGTATCCAACACCAATGGATCTTGAATCGATTGCCAATGGAGGCGATTATAAAATTCGGACCGGAATTTTTGGGTACATAACCATTTATGGAAAGGATGCTGGAAATAAACCTTTGCTTTTATGCGAATATGCTCATGCAATGGGTAATTCCCTTGGAAATTTTCAAAAATATTTGCAGCTCTTTGAAAAGTATCCAAAATGTATTGGCGGTTTTATTTGGGATTTTGCGGACCAAAGTATCCTGACACAAACAGAAGATGGTAAACCCTTCTGGGCTTACGGTGGTGATCTGGGGGACCCGTATGATTACAAGGTTTTTGGGTGCAACGGAATCCTTTTTGCAGATCGATCACCACATCCAGCTTTAGATTCTGTCAAAAAAGGTTATCAGGAAGTGCAGATCGTTGCGAAGGATATTAAAGAAGGACTTTTCCAGGTTCGAAATAATTATCGATTTCGAAATCTGAATTTTTTGAATTTGGTATGGAAGATCGAAGTCGATGGCTTGGCGATTGAGCAGGGACACCTGGAGGATTTGGAGCTTGCCCCATTAAGTTTGCAGGAATTCAGAATCCCTTACCATAAACCAGAAGTGGAAGTTGGGCAGGAAGCCTGGATGACGATTTCCTTGCATCTTAAGCACCCGGAAGATTGGGCTGAAGCTGGATATGAAATGGCGTGGGAGCAATTTCGAATCCCGGTTGAAACGATTGTAAAAGAAGAGATTCGACGGGTTGAACCTGCACCTGTCCTGGAGTCAAATTCTGAAGAAATTGTGATCAAAGGAGAAGATTGGGCAATCCAATTTGATTGTAAAGGTGGTTGCTTAAGTGAATATTGGATTGACGGAGTCGAAATGTTATGTGGTCCGATGCGACCTAATTTATGGAGAGCACGAATCGATAATGACATTTCCGCTCAGATTCTTTATGTTTGGTCAAGGCCATTTTTTGCACGCCAATTCTGGCGGGAGGCAACCCGTAAAATGAAATGCCTTGGTTTAAAGGTTATGGGAACCAAAAATGGCGAGAGTTGGTTGCAAGCACGGTGGAGAATTTCCGGTGGAAAAACACCATTTATCATAAATTATCATGTATATAAGAATGGCGAAGTTGAAGTAGATTGCTTGTTTACGCCCAAACGGGAAATGGAACGGATGGGAGTGCAATTCTTGCTTCGGGGCGCTGATTGGCATATCAATTACTTTGGATTGGGACCAGAAGAAACCATGCCGGATCGATTAATCGGTGGCAAAGTTGGTCGTTTTGGAGGATCGGTCAGCAAAATGATGCACCATTATGTGCGTCCACAAGAAAATGGGAATCGCAGCGATGTGCGCTGGATGGAAATCCGCAATCAGGTTGGGCAGGAATTTTGTGTGCAGTCTGTAGGAGAAAATAATTTTAGTTTCAGTACCTGGAATTGTAGTCAGGATGATTTGGCTGATGCGGATCATATCCATGAATTGCCAGATCGAGATTTTGTTACAGTTAACGTAGACCTGGTCCAAAAAGGAGTTGGAGGAGATGTGCCAGCCGGAGGTTTGCCCCATCCAGAGTATTTACTCCTACCAGGTAAAGAATATCGTCTCAATTTCACAATGATTGGTCGAAAGCGGACTGAATAAGACTGTTTACACTATCTCAAGAATTTTCCAATTATTTTTAAGCTGGATTTTTAAATACATTTTTTCCCACAATTTATTTGAACTCGAATTACGTGGTGTCAATAGCGGTATTCAAAAGTAAAATAACAAATTAGAATAAAGAAAATCTTTTTTTCGAAGCAGTTATTTCGATCGAAAGTTGAATCCGGGATTTGAATGACAACAAATACAGATCTAAAATTGATTGAGCTGGATAGAATCCTCGCAAATCGCTTAGCAGCAGGTGAAAATATTGATTCATCGCTCATTCTCAGTCTTAAAACTGCCCTTCAGGTATGTGAATGGAATAGTGGTGGCATCTATCTCGTGGCTGACATTTCTCAGGAACTTTACCTGCAATTTTCGATTGGATTTTCTCTGGAATTAACAAAAGCAGTACAACGCTATTCCAATCTTTCGGATCGTTGGAAAGTTGCAGTTAAGGGAAAACCAATTTTTCTGAAATACGAACAATTGCCTATCTCTTTAAATCCTGTTTTGATTTCGGAAGGAGCCCGATCGATCGCCTGGGTTCCAATGATGCATCAAAACCGATTGATAGGAGGTATTTTACTCATTAATAATCAGGAAGTTGAATTAAGTAGTGCGCAAAAGCTCTTATTGGAAATAATCTCATCACAAGCCGGACTTAATATTGCTCGTATTCGCGCACAGGAAGAATTAGCAACATCAGTCAACCGTTACTTATCCATCCTCAACAAGGATGAATCCCTGATTTTTGTTCTTTCTTTTGAGGGTCGCTTTCTGTTTACAAATTTGGCTTTTCAGAATGAATCAGGTTTCAGTTCGGACTTATTAGACCAAATGTCCCTTAAAGACTTACTTGCATTGGATGGACAAGAACAATTTGAAAAAGATCTTTCCATGTATCTTTCTGGTACTAAAACAAGCACAATCTTATCCATTAAAACCAGAGAAGGTATAGTTCGTGAATTTTCCACAATATTTTCTGTGGGTATGTGGGATTTCAAAAATGTTTTGATCGGATTTTCTCGACAGATAGACATGATCAAAGAACCATTTTCCAAAAACCTGGTTGAGGCAAAGTACCTCATTGACTTAATTCCATCACCTGTAATTATTGTCAATCCGATCAATTTATCGATACTTCACGGAAATAAGGAATTTCAGAATATTTTTGGGTATTTAGAATCTGAATCTAAGAAGATGAACATTTTGCAATTGTTTTCTGAAAATGAATATGAAAGACTTATTGATGGCATGAAAAGATCTGGATTGGTCACAAATCAAGAAAGATAAATCTTTGGTTTCTACCCAGTTGAATATTCATCCATTTCGCTGGTTAGATGACGATTCTTTCCTGGTCGAAATGAAGTTAAGTGATGCACAGGAAAATTCTATTTACCGTATTCAAGAGAATCGATATCGGGAAGTAGTCAATAAACAAAGTGATTTAATCGTTCGCTTTACTTTGGCAGGTATGATTACTTTTGTGAATCAGGCGTATTGTAATTTCTTTCATAAGACTGCTGAACAATTGATTGGCCGACCAATTCTTGAGCAAATTCATGAGCAGGATACAGGCATATTTCAACAGCATATCAAGCAAATTTCTATACAACAACCTTCTCGACAATCACAAAACCGGTTGATTGATGGTTTAGGGAGAATACGCACGGTCCGCTGGTTGGATCGGGGTATATTTGAAGGTACAGATTTGGTGGAAATACAAGGAGAAGGTCAGGATATCAGTGACAGTGTATCCGAACAGATTCTAAAGCAAACCATGGAACAAAGGTATAGAGTTCTTGTGGAAGAAATGCAAGGGGTGGTTTATGTTTTACACGCTGAAACGATGATGGTCATTTACATGAGCCCCCAAATTGAAAAATTTTCAGGTTATAGCCAGGAAGATGTCTATAAAGATCCATTATTGTGGTTTACAAAAATTCATCCGGATGATGTTTCAGATGTAGTTACCGCATTCAAAAAAAGGAAAACCGAAGCATCTGATGAAATCATTGAATTTAGATTTATTCATAAGGATGGTCATATCGTTTGGGTTCAGGACCGAGGAGCGAAGATCGTTGCCGACGATGGCACATTATTCCTTCAAGGAATCATGATCGACATCAGTGCCAGTCAAATTGCCAGGCAGAAAATGGAAAAATACTCAGAATTAGGAAAGATGATCAATGATTTTTCACTGGCTTTAATGACGGTTGAGACAAATGATTGGGAACCATTAATGAATACAATTCTTAAAGAAATGGGTCTCTTGTTGGCTGTCGATCGTTCCTATTTACTGATGATCGACTACGAACAAGGGGTCATCAATAACACCCATGAATGGTGTGCTGATGGCATATTTTCGAGTATGAAAGATTTTCAAAATCGACCCGTCGACGAATTTAAATGGTGGTTTCCCCGTTTGAGTATTGATGGGAAAATAATTATCGACGATTTAAATTCCTTGTTGCCCGAAGAAGGTAATATTCGAGAAATGTTGGAATCACAATCCGTTCAATCAATTTTGATTGTGGCGATGAAACGAAAAGATCATTTTTATGGATGTTTGGGGTTTGATTCGGTTGTATCTCAAAAGTCCTGGGATCAGGAAATTGTACTGTTGTTACGAATGTTTAGTGATATGTTAATGAGTACATACGAACGAATAAACCCGGGGAAAAGTTAGCTCCCGGAGGAAAATAGAACCAATAAATTGTTATTATAGCCAGTTCAGACGATTAATTTCCGCATCCGTCAGTGGTTTTAATCCACCTAAAGCTTTAGCTTCAACTAATGATCTGGCACTAAATTCAGCTACTTCCAGACGATCAAATGCTTGTAAGAGATTAGGGCCAGTTACCAGAACGCCAAGATTGTCGATTATGATTGCAGGAGATTGCGGGCTGATCATATCCGCAACCATTTCAGGTTGTGTCATCGCATCCGCCAGGGATACTCTTTCGATATGCCTGAGCAGGATATAGCTTTCTGGAATGGAACGTGTGTCAATATTTGTTTTTGTAATTGCAAATGCTGCACTATAAGGAGCCTGTGAGGTCATGATTGCTCCCACATCCTTGTGTTTTTTGTAAATTGCGCGATGTAAATCTACCAACCGGGAAGGTTGGTGATTGGTGGTG